>NZ_JBEXDZ010000139.1:0-24773 GCF_040606085.1 Streptomyces sp. NPDC005485
CGCGGCGGGGCCTGCGCCTTGCTGGTCGCGGCGTCGGCGATGTCACCGGCGTGCGGCGGCAGCGGCCGCTCCGGCGCGACCGGTCCACCCGGACCCGCGGGCGGCTGCGCACCGGGAACCGGCGCACCCGGCGGCGGGGTCGGCGCCCCACCGGGACCCTGCGGATAGCCGTACGAGGCCGGCGCCGGAGGCGGCGTAGCCGGCGAACCCGGCGCACCCGGACCGCCCGGAGCCTGCGGGAAGCCGCCGGACGGCGGCCCGGGGTTCGGGTCGGAGAGCGCGGGGGCCATGGCGGTGGGCGGAAGCTGACTGCCGCCGGACATCAGCGCGGTCTTGGCGTCCGGCAGCACGCCGGGCGGCGGGGTGCCGCCCTCGTCGAGGCCGGACAGCGGCGGCGCGAACACGGTCGCGGGCAGCGGTACGGAACGGTCGTCGCCGGCATCCGCGTTGGTGTCGGTCCCCGCCCACGGGGTCGCCGAGGCAGGCACGCCCGCGGCATCCTGCCCCTGCCCGGCCGCGGGCCACGCACCCGCGCCCGCGCCCGCGTCCGAGTGAGCCGACGGCGCAGGCGGCGTGGGCACTCCGGCCCCCGAAGACGCGGCGGCCACACCTCGCGGACCCGGCACCGCATCCGACGGCGCATCGGCCGGGCTGCCGGACGAACCGCCCGAGGTCCCCGCCTCCGCACGACGGTCCGGAATCCCCATCTTGTCCGCGGCCTCCTGCAGCCACTCGGGCGGAGTCAGCAGGAAGGACGTCTGGTTCAGATCGACCCGGGCCGGAGGCGCCGGGGACGCAGCCGGCGCCGCGTCCGGCGCTCCGTACTGCTCCTCGTAACGGCGGATCACCTCGCCCACCGCCAGCCCGGGCCACAGCGTCGCGTCGCCGCTGTCCCGCGCGATGACGAGCCGCTGGGCACCGCCGTCCGAACGCGGGCCGTCGGCGCGATCCTCGGCCCACACCACGAAGCCGAGCTCGAACTCACGCACCCGCACCTCGCGGTGCTGATAGCCGGGCACATCGCCGTTGATCCACTCTTCCGCGCGCTCCTGCGCCTGCGCGAAGGTCACCATCGGAAGCTCACTCCCCCATCGAAGACGCCGAAGGCCCAGAAGCCACGGAAGACGCCGTGCCGACCGGGACGGCATGCGCGAAGCCGCCGTCCACCATCAGATTCGCCACGGTCTCCAGCTCCGGCGGATTACCCGCCAGCCGGGACAGGAACTGGTCGAAGTCGTCACCACAGGGCAGCAGCAACCGCTGCACCCGCTCCGCCGGCGGCCAGGCGTCCTGGTCACGGGCGTCGTCGTACGCACAGAACCAGACCGAACCCGCCGCCTCGCCCCGCACCTTCACGGCGAGCAGCCCGCCCTGCACGAACCCGACGCCCAGGTAGTCCTTGGTCAAGTGGTCGCGCAGGCACTTGTTGACGTACACGAGGTCATTGACGGCCGCCTCGTCGCGCACGGTGAAGAACGGCTGGTCCACCAGCAGCCCCAGCTCCGCGTCGAGCGCGGCACCGACGGGCGCGCAGCCCCCGGCCGCCTTCAGGAAGGACCGGTACGCCCCGGGCAGCCGGTACCCCAGCTCCTCCTCGACCGCCAGCACCTGCTGCTCCGTCACCGCGACCGCCGACTTCGGCAGCCCGAAGTGCGCGGGCCGGGTGTCCTGCAGCGGACGCGTGCCCCGCTTGTTCTGGTCCACCGCCGTCGTCGCGAGCCCGCCGTGGTGGCGCAGCAGCGCCTTCACCTCCACCGGCACCAGCTCCAGCCGTCGGCCGCCCGGCACGTGGTGCCAGGTCCAGCCGTGCGGAGTGGCCACCGACGGGATGGTGTCCCACAGGTCGTGCCCCGAGGCGGCCAGCGCGGCGTTCGCGGACACGTAGTCCGTCAACCGGAGCTCGTCGACACCGAAGCCCTCCGGGGGCTCGGCGATCTCCGCGGCGGCACGCGCGTACGCCGAGAAGTCGGGGTAGCCGTGCTCGTCCACCCGTACACCTCTGGGGTGACGGGCCGCCCGGACCGGGTCCGGGAAGTGCACGACCTGCCCGGCGTAGGCCGCGTTCGGCGGCGCGGCTTGCTGCCCGAGCCGACCTGTCGTCATGGCGGTTGCCCCCTGCGGCTTCATCTGTGGCCTGTATGGCTGTACGGATCGCGGATGTCGACAGCCTATGCGGTGGAACGACACCGGTCACCGGGCCTCCGGTTCCGTGACCTGCCGTCACCCCGCCGTGACGGTGCGACGAAGACCGGGCGTGTCGCACGCCCCAGCTTCCGCACCAGCCACGCCATTTGGCAGTCTGTCTCCGCATCGGGGGATGCACGGGAGGGAAGAACGATCATGAACGCGACGCATACGGGGACGTCCGGAGACCCTCGGGTCGGCTGGAGCAGCGCCGAGGCGCCCCGCACACCCACCCTCCAGCACCGCCGCGACGGCATACTTCCCACCGTCGCCGCCGCCCTCTCCGTACGCGGCGCGACACTCACCGGCACCGCCGGCCGCGCCGACCAGCCACCCGCACTCCACCCGCTGGTCCAGGACTTCCTCGACACCCTCACCAGCGCCCAGCGCGACCGCTTCACCGGCCGCTGCGCCGAGGCCATCCTGATCTCCCGGCACATCACCGCCGCCGACGACGCCCGCAGCAGACGGGCCGCACGCAAGCCGATGACGAACGGCGAGGCCCGCAAGGCCCTCAAACAGGCCAAGCTCACCGCCCGCCGCATCCGCGAGGACGGCGACCCGCTGCACGGCAGCTTCGCCGCGCCCTGCCGCGCCTGCACAGCGCTGAGCGACCACTTCGGCGTACGCATCGTCGACCCGACGGAACCGGACGACTGACGCGCGCCGTCCCACCCACGGTGGCAGTACGGCGGTGACGCCGGTCCATGACACTCGACGAACGAAGGGCAGATGCACGCCGATCGCACCTCCACCACCCGGTTCTCCGTCCTCGTGGACGCCGCTCTGCGCGCCGCCGGATGGCAGCCCGGGCGCTGGGACATAAAGCAGGCCGAGATCTGGGCCGACGAACTGCGCGGGCATGCGTCGCCGGCCGGGCACCGGCACACGGTGTTTCCGGCGGCGGTGGAAGCATGGGCGGAATTCGGCGGGCTGCGGCTCGCCGCGCAGGCGCCGGGGCGGCAGATCGCCCCGGCCTGTCTCGACCTCGACCCGTTGCACGGGCTGCACATGGCCCGCACCCTCGGGGATCTCGGGCGGGCGCTCGGCACGGAGGTGTGCCCCCTCGGCGAGGAGTCCGACAACCGGGCGTTGCTCGCCATCGACGCGGAGGGGCGGGTCTACGCCCTCGACCACACCGGCGACTGGTACCTCGGCCCCACCGTCGACCAGGCCCTCACCACCCTCCTCTCCGGCACCGACCCAACCCGCCTGACGGCAGGCTGACCCCCTCCGGGGCGCCACCGGGGTGAGTGGGCAAACCCCGGTACCCCCTGTCTCCTCCGCACCCGGCGTGGCTGCTGGGCGGGGGTGGGTCACGCAACTCGGCGCTTACAAGGCGCCGCTGCGCCCACCCGTGCCGCCCCTAGCGGCACGATTGCCCGCAGTAACGCGGCTTCGCCGGCCCCCCGGCGCCACGCGCACCCGCAGTGAAGCGGCATCCGTACGCCCCACTCCCCGGCCCCCAAGCCGCCGCAGTCGCGTACGCACGGAAGGGTCCGTGCCGGTACGTCTCTGCCCGTCGCGTAGCAGGCCCCCAGCCAAGCTCCGCCATGCTCGACCCCGGGCAGTACGCCCACGCGGCGACGGGCAAGACGTACCGGCACGGACCCGACCCACCCACCGCACCCCCACGCGAACGGCGCCCACGCCAGCAGACGTACCGGCACGGACCCGACCCACCCACCGCACCCCCCCTACGAACGGCGCCCCCGCCAGAATCACGTAGGGATGACCGCCGACACCCGAAACCCCCCCGCCTCCGTCCCCCCCGACACAAACACCCCACCCAACGCCGCGACCCGCTCCTTCATCCCCAGCAACCCGTTCCCGCCGCTCGGCAACCCCACCGAGGACACCCCCGGCTCCGGCGGGCACTCGTTCTCGACCTGCATGGCGATCTCGGAGGCCCGGTGAGCGAGCCGTACGTACGTCTTCGCGCCGGCCGCATGCTTGTGGACGTTGGTCAACGCCTCCTGAACGACCCGGTACGCGGTCTGCTCCACCTCGGGCGCGTACCCCCGCACATCGCCCTCCACCGACAGGTCGACCACCATCCCCGCGGCCGCCGACTGCCCGATCAACTCCTCCAGCTCCGCAAGGCACGGCCCGTCCACGGAGTCGTCCACCAGCCGCGACGCCGCCGCCGCGGCAGCAGCCGCCACACCCACGGCAGCCAACGGCACCGCCTGGACCCGTACGTCCAGCCCCTCCCCCGTACGCAGCACCCCGAGCATCTCCCGCAGCTCGGTCAGCGCCTGCCGCCCCATGTCCCCGACCAGCGCCGCGTTCCGCACGGCCTTCTCGGGGTCCTTGCGCGCCACCGCCTGCAGGGCGGCCGCGTGCACCACCATCAAGCTCACCCGGTGCGCGACCACATCGTGCATCTCACGCGCGATCCGCGTCCGCTCCTCGTTGCGCGCCCACTCGGCCCGCTCCTCGGCCCGTTCGGCGAGCAACTGCAACTCCCGCTCCAAGGAGTCAGCCCGCTCGCGCAGGCTCTCCATCAACCTCCGCCGAGCCCCCACATACAGGCCGAGCAGCACGGGAGGCGCAGTCATCCCCAACGCGGTCGAGATGGAGACGAACGGGACGAACCACTCCCCCATCGCCACATCGCCGCGCACCACCCCCTGCTGCGCCCGCACGAACGTCACGATCAGCATCCCGGCGAACGACATTCCGGCGAGGGCACCGATGATCCGGCGCGGCATCTCGGACGCGGCCAGCGTGTACAGCCCCACGAGGCCCATCACGAAGCCCATCTGGGCGGGCGTGATGGCGATGGAGACGAGCACGACGGCGATGGGCCACTTCCGCCGCAGCACGAGCACGGACCCGGCGACGAGCCCGAACACCATGCCCACCGGAACCGGCAGCCCCGCATCGCGCGCGAACTGCCACCCCTCCACGGTGCACTCCACCGCGGACACCACGGCGAGCCCCACATCCAGTACGGCGCCGCGCCACCGCTCCCACCACCATGGGCCGCCCCCGGCCCCGGTGTGCTCTTCCCCCGTCGTGGTCATATCTCCACCCTACGGGCGGGGGCCACCCCTTTTCCGGTGAGTTTCGGCTACTGGCCTACACCACACCCCGCAATCGAACAGAAGCGAAACCACCCGGTATCCCTCGAACTGCTGAACCGCTCACCGTTCGACCCCGGAAGCCCTAATTCCGCCCGGACGGTATACCCATGGCACACGCACATGGCAAATACGCCGACTTCGAGGGGCTCCGCGAGCAGGCCCTCACCCTGCGCCGAGCAGGCCTCAGCCGCCGTCAGATCCGTGACCGGCTCCACGTCCACAACAACGACATCCTCAACCGGCTCCTGGAGGGCGAGCCGCCCCCGGAATGGACGAAGCGCCCGAACGCGAAGGACGACGTACGGGGGCGAGCGCGGGAACTGCGACTCCAGGGCTGGACCTACGACCAGATCCAGGCCGAACTGGGCTGCTCGAAGAGCTCGATCTCGCTGTGGGTGCGAGATCTGCCGAAGCCCGAGCGGCGAGATCCGTCCGAGCAGGCGAAGCTGGCGGCTCGGAAGAGGTGGGAGCACGAGCTGGCGGTCCGGGACGAGGAGCGGCAGCGGACCAAGGCGGCCGCAGCAGCGGAGATCGGCGAGATGTCCGATCGCGATCTCTTCATGACCGGAGTCGCGCTCTACTGGGCCGAGGGTGGCAAGGACAAGCCGTACGCCAGGCGCGAGAACGTGCAGTTCGTCAACAGCGACCCTGGAGTGATCCGGGTCTACCTGTCCTGGCTGAACCTGCTCGGCGTAGACCGCGACCGCCTGCGGTACCGCGTCATGATCCACCTGACGGCCGACGTCGAGGGCGCCAATCGCTACTGGGCAGACCTCGTCGGTGTCGACGTCTCCCTGTTCCAGAGAACAACCATCAAGAAGCACAACCCCAAGACCATCCGCAAGAACGTGGGGGAGAACTACCGGGGCTGCCTCGTGATCGGCGTCCTCCAGAGCGCCGATCTGTACCGGCGGATCGAGGGCTGGTGGAATGGAATCGTTCTTGGCAGCAAGCCAAGCTCCGGTAAGGTCTGAAGCAGCGATCCGCCGTAGTGTAATTGGCAGCACGGCATCCTTTGGAGATGTTCGGTCTAGGTTCGAGTCCTAGCGGCGGAGCTGCACTGATGGGCCCTGACAGCACTGTCAGGGCCCGCTCTCATATCCCCCCCGAAACGCCCCGGTATCCTGCGGATGTCCACACCCCGAAGGCACCCCAGCCATCCGAAGCCGAAGGGCATACCCGTGAGCGCCAACCGCCCGTCAGCCGTCGTCGTACTCGCAGCGGGTGAGGGCACCCGTATGAAGTCGGCCACACCCAAGGTCCTGCACGAACTGTGCGGACGTTCCCTGGTGGGCCATGTACTCGCGGCCGCACGCGAGTTGGAGCCGCAGCACCTGGTCGTCGTCGTGGGCCACGCGCGCGAGAAGGTCGCCGCGCACCTCACCGGCATCGACCCGGCCGTACGGACGGCCGTGCAGGCCGAGCAGAACGGCACGGGGCACGCCGTGCGGATGGGCCTGGAGGAGCTCGGCGGCGTCGTCGACGGAACCGTGGTCGTCGTCTGCGGCGACACCCCGCTGCTGAGCGGCGAGACGCTGCGCGCCCTCGCCGCGACCCACACCACCGACGGCAACGCCGTGACCGTACTGACCGCCGAGGTGCCGGACGCGACCGGCTACGGCCGGATCGTGCGCGACGGGGTCTCAGGCGCCGTGACGGCGATCGTCGAGCACAAGGACGCCTCCGAGTCGCAGCGTGCGATCCGTGAGATCAACTCGGGTGTCTTCGCCTTCGACGGGCAGCTCCTGGCGGACGCGCTGGGCAAGGTGCGCACGGACAACAGTCAGGGCGAGGAGTACCTCACCGACGTCCTCGGGATCCTGCGCGAGGCGGGGCACCGCGTCGGCGCGTCCGTCGCCGGGGACCACCGCGAGATCGCCGGGATCAACAACCGCGTACAACTGGCGGAAGCCCGCCGCACCCTCAACGACCGGCTCCTGAACCGGGCCATGCTCGCGGGCGTGACGGTCGTCGACCCGGCGACCACCTGGATCGACGTGAGCGTCACCTTCGAGCAGGACGCGATCGTGCACCCGGGCACCCAGCTCCAGGGCGCCACGCATCTCGGGGAGGGCGCCGAGGTCGGCCCCAACTCCCGGCTGAAGGACACCAGGGTCGGATCCGGCGCCCGGGTCGACAACACCGTCGCCGACGGCGCCGAGGTCGGCCCGCAGGCGACCGTCGGCCCGTTCGCCTATCTGCGCCCCGGCACCCGGCTCGGACTCAGGTCCAAGGTGGGTACGTACGTGGAGACGAAGAACGCGACGATCGGTGAGGGCACGAAGGTGCCGCACCTGTCGTACGTCGGGGACGCGACGATCGGTGAGTACTCGAACATCGGCGCCGCGAGCGTGTTCGTGAACTACGACGGACAGGACAAGCACCACACGACCGTGGGCTCCCACTGCCGTACCGGTTCGGACAACATGTTTGTGGCGCCTGTCACGGTCGGGGACGGCGCGTACACCGCGGCGGGCTCGGTCATCACCAAGGATGTGCCGCCCGGCTCGCTGGCCGTCGCCCGGGGCCAGCAGCGGAATATCGAGGGTTGGGTGGCCCGTAAGCGTCCGGGGAGCGCGGCGGCGAAGGCGGCCGAGGCGGCTTCCCGGGAGTCGGGCAGCGAAGACTGACCGGAAACACGTGCGTCCGACAGGACGTACCGTGATAACTGCACACCCGCACCCCAGCTGAGAAGACCTCTCGCGCCGAGTCCGCACCCGGCCGGGAACCGGTCGCCCGTGCGACCGGCACGTCTTCTCACACCCAGCTGAGACACCTCTGAGGAGACAGTGCTGTGACCGGGATCAAGACGACCGGCGAGAAGAAGATGATGTTCTTCTCCGGCCGCGCCCACCCCGAGCTTGCCGAGGAGGTCGCCCACAGGCTGGGTGTCGGGGTCGTCCCGACGAAGGCCTTCGACTTCGCCAACGGCGAGATCTACATCCGCTACCAGGAGTCCGCGCGCGGCGCCGACTGCTTCCTGATGCAGAGCCACACGGCTCCCATCAACAAGTGGATCATGGAGCAGCTGATCATGATCGACGCGTTGAAGCGCGCGTCGGCCCGCTCCATCACGGTCATCGTGCCGTTCTACGGTTACGCCCGTCAGGACAAGAAGCACCGTGGACGTGAACCGATCTCGGCGCGTCTGATCGCGGACCTGATGAAGACGGCGGGTGCGGACCGCATCCTCACCGTCGACCTGCACACGGACCAGATCCAGGGCTTCTTCGACGGCCCGGTGGACCACCTGTTCGCGCTGCCGATCCTCGCGGACTACGTGGGCGCGAAGGTCGACCGCGACAAGCTGACCGTCGTCTCGCCGGACGCCGGCCGCGTGCGCGTCGCCGACCGCTGGTGCGACCGCCTGGACGCTCCCCTCGCGATCGTGCACAAGCGTCGTGACAAGGACGTCGCCAACCAGGTCACCGTGCACGAGGTCGTCGGTGACGTGAAGGGCCGCGTCTGTGTCCTGGTCGACGACATGATCGACACCGGTGGCACGATCGTCGCCGCTGCGGACGCGCTGTTCGCGCACGGTGCCGAGGACGTCATCGTGACGGCCACGCACGGTGTGCTCTCCGGCCCGGCGGCCGACCGTCTGAAGAACTCCAAGGTCAGCGAGTTCGTCTTCACCGACACCCTGCCCACGCCGGGTGAGCTGGAGCTCGACAAGATCACGGTCCTGTCGATCGCCCCGACCATCGCCAACGCGGTGCGCGAGGTCTTCGAGGACGGCTCGGTGACGAGTCTCTTCGAGGAGCAGTAGACGGTCCTCGCGTAGATCGATTTCTGGTACGGCCTTCCCGCCCCGTAAGCTGTCACAGTTGCTCGGCGAGGGAGGCCGTACCGCTTTCACAGGCGTGTACGGCGGTCCGTTATCGACGCGCTCTTCGTAGCAGGCCGATGTTCGGCCGGGTGACCACCTTCCCCGGCCTTTGGGCCCCGTAGTACGAGGAGTGAACATGTCCGAGGTCAAGCTCGCCGCCGAGACCCGCACCGAGTTCGGCAAGGGTGCCGCCCGCCGTATCCGTCGTGAGAGCAAGGTTCCCGCGGTCGTCTACGGTCACGGCACCGAGCCGGTCCACATCACGCTTCCGGGCCACGAGCTGCAGCTCGCCCTGCGCACCCCGAACGTCCTGCTCTCCCTGGACATCGAGGGCAAGTCCGAGCTCGCGATCCCGAAGGCTGTCCAGCGTGACGCCATCAAGGGCTTCCTTGAGCACGTCGACCTGATCCTCGTGAAGCGCGGCGAGAAGGTCAACGTCGAGGTCTACGTGCACACCGAGGGCGAGCTCGCTCCGGGTGCCTACCTGCTCGAGCACGTGCTGAGCACGCTGAACGTCGAGGCCGAGGCCACGCACATCCCGGAGTCGGTCACCGTCTCCATCGCGGGCCTGGAGGCCGGCGCGGCGATCCTCGCCAAGGACATCCCGCTTCCCGAGGGCACCACGCTGGCGACCGACGAGGACGCGGTTGTCCTCCAGGTGCTGGCCGCCCAGGCGGAGGAGGCGCCCGCGGACGCCGAGTCCGAGGGTGCCGAGGCCTGATCCGGCCCGTAATCTCTGCTGTCGGCCGCCGCTCCCATCCGGGGCGGCGGCCGACGCGTATCAAGGACATATGGGAGACACGGACGTGACGAGCGACGCAGGTGCGCCCTGGCTGATCGTGGGGCTGGGCAACCCGGGGCCCGAGTACGCGATGAACCGGCACAACGTGGGGTTCATGGTGGCTGACCTCCTCGCGGAGCGGATCGGCGGGAAGTTCAAGCGGGCCGGCAAGGCGCAGGCGCAGGTGATCGAGGGCCGGATCGGTCCGCCGGGTCCGGCGAACCGTCGGGTGATCCTGGCCAAGCCGATGTCGTTCATGAATCTGTCCGGTGGCCCGGTGAATGCGCTGCGGGAGTTCTACAAGGTGCCGCTCGACCGGATTGTCGCGGTCCACGACGAGTTGGACATCGACTACGGCGTGCTGCGTCTGAAGTTGGGCGGCGGGGACAATGGCCACAACGGGCTGAAGTCGATGACGAAGGCGATGGGTGCGGACTACCACCGGGTGCGGTTCGGCATCGGTCGGCCCCCGGGGCGTATGCAGGTCGCGGACTTCGTGCTGAAGGACTTCGCGTCGGCGGAGCGCAAGGAGCTGGACTACTTCGTGGACCGGGCGACGGATGCGGTGGAGTGTCTGGTGCTCGACGGGCTGGAGCGGGCGCAAAGCACGTACAACTCCTGACTTGTCACCCGCCGAGGTTGACTGGCCGTCCGGGCATGGCCAATGATCCCCGCCATGCCCGCCTCTGCCACCTCCTCCCGTCAGGCCTCGGTTCTCGCGCTGCGGTTCGGGCGGCTCGCGGCGATGGGCACGGTTGCCGCGCTGATACTGATCGCCGGTGTGTGGGCGTCCTGGGGGAGCGCGCAGTACGTGATGCTCACCAAGGGGCGCGAGCGCGGCACGATCGCGGTGACGCGGTGCGGTGACGACACCTGCAGCGGTCCGTACACGCCGGTCTCGGCGGGGTCGAAGGCGCGCGGGCGGGTGGTCATCGACAACACGGTGGCCGTGCGCAAGGGCCGGACGTACACCGTTGTCGTGGAGCCGGGCGGCGGTGAGGTCGTGCGGTCCGGACCGGCCGGGATCCTGTACTCCTGGGTTCCGTTCGGCGGTGCGCTGTTGCTGGCCTCGGTCGTGGTGGCCGGCGGGCTGGGGCGGACGCGGCTCGGCTGGGTGCTGGCGGGCTCGGGGGTCGCGTTGCTGACGGCGGCGTTCGCGGTGGTCTGAGTCTCCTGGACATGAGCTGGACATGAGGGTGCCCCCGAGCGTCGTACGAGCTCGGGGGCACCCTCTTGTGTGCGGGGCCGGCGGGTCAGCCGGTGTTGCGCAGGCCTGCCGCCACGCCGTTGACCGTCAGGAGCAGGGCTCGTGAGAGCAGCGGGTCGGGTTCGGCGCCGGCGGCCGCTTCGTCGCGCTGGCGCTTGAGGAGGGCGACCTGGAGGTAGGAGATCGGGTCGAGGTAGGCGTCGCGGATGGCGAACGTCTGCTGGAGGACGGGGTTGGTGTCCAGGAGCTGTCGGCCGCCGGTGATGCGGAGCACCTCGGCGACGGTCAGTTCGTGCTCGGCCTCGATGGTGGCGAACACGTGCTTGAGTTCGTCGGGGACGAGGGTGTCGACGTAGTGCCGGGCGATGCGCAGGTCGGTCTTGGCGAGGGTCATCTCCACGTTGGAGAGGAAGTTGCGGAAGAAGTGCCACTGGCCGTGCATCTCGTCGAGGACGGTGTCGAGGCCGGCCTCGCGCAGCGCCTTGAGGCCGGATCCGACGCCGTACCAGCCGGGCACGATCTGCCGCGACTGGGTCCAGCCGAACACCCACGGGATGGCGCGGAGGCCGTCGAGCGAGACGCCCGAGCCGGGGCGGCGCGAGGGTCGCGAGCCGAGGTGCAGGTCGGCGAGCTGGTCCACCGGTGTCGAGGCGAGGAAGTACGTCGGCAGGTCCGGGTCCTCCACCAGCTTGCGGTACGCGGCGTGCGCGGCGTCGGAGACGACGTCCATCGCCGCGTCCCAGCGGGCCAGTGCCTCGTCGGACTGGCGGGGGGAGGTGTGCAGGGCGGATGCCTGGAGGGTGGCCGCGACGGTCAGCTCCAGGTTCTCCCGGGCCAGGGAGGGCACCAGGTACTTGTCGGAGATGACCTCGCCCTGCTCGGTCACCTTGATCTCGCCTTCCAGCGTGCCCCACGGCTGCGCGAGGATCGCGTCGTGCGAGGGGCCGCCGCCGCGGCCGACGGTGCCGCCGCGGCCGTGGAAGAGCCGCAGGCGTACGCCGTAGCGGTGCGCGACGTCGCGCAGGCGCCGCTGGGCGCGGTGGATCTCCCACTGGCTGGTGGTGATGCCGCCGAACTTGGAGGAGTCCGAGTAGCCGAGCATGACTTCCTGGACGTCGCCGCGCAGGGCGACCAGCCGTCGGTAGGACGGGTCGGAGAGCATGTCCTCCAGGATGGTGTCGGCGGCCTTCAGCTCGTCCGTGGTCTCCAGGAGCGGCACGATGCCGATCTTCGCCCAGCCGGCGTGGAGGTCGAGGAGGCCGGCCTCGCGGGCGAGGACGGCGGCGGCGAACACGTCGTCGGCGCCCTGGCACATCGAGATGATGTACGACTCGATGACCTCGGGCCCGAAGACGGCCAGGGCCCTGTTGACCGTCTCGAAGACGCCGAGGGTCTTCTCGCCGGACGCGTCGAGCGGCGCCGGGGTGGGGGCGAGCGGCCTGCGGGAGCGCAGTTCCTTGGCGAGGAGCTTGCCGCGGTAGTCGCGGGGCATGTCGGCGTAGCGCCAGGACTCCTCGCCGAGCCGGTCGAAGAGCTGGCCGAGGGCGTGGTGGTGGGCGTCGGCGTGCTCGCGTACGTCCATGGTGGCGAGCTGGAGGCCGAAGGCGGCCAGCGTGCGGATGGTGCGGTTCATCCGGCCGTCGGCGAAGAGCGCGCCGCGGTGTGCGCGCAGCGAGGTCTGGATGAGGACGAGGTCGTCGAGGAGTTCGCCGGTGCCGAGGTAGTCGCGGCCGTCCTCGTGCGGGATGCCCTTGGCCAGGCGCTGCTTGGTGTTCTCCAGCTTCTGCCGGATGCAGGTTGCCTTGAGGCGGTAGGGCTCCTCGGAGTTGAGGCGCTTGTAGCGGGGGCTGATCTCGGGCAGTCGCTCCAGGTCCGTCCGGAGGGAGGCGAGCAGTTCCTCGGTGGCTCCGGTGTAGCGGATGGAGTTGGAGAGGAAGCCGCGCAGTTCGTCGATCAGTTCGAGCGCGTCGTTGATGCCGTGTTCGTGCTGGAGGATCAGGACGTCCCAGGTGACGGCCGGGGTGACGTTCGGGTTGCCGTCGCGGTCGCCGCCGATCCAGGTGCCGAAGGTGAGCGGGCGGGTCTCGTCCGGCAGGGTGACGCCGACGCGTTCCAGTTCGGCGGTGAGGTCCTCCAGGACGTCGCCGACGGCGCCGGCGTGCAGCTCGTCGAGGTAGTAGATCGCGTTGCGGGCCTCGTCGGCGGGCTCGGGGCGCACGACGCGGAGTTCGTCGGTCTGCCACACCAGGTCGATGTTTTCGGCCAACCGGGTGTCGTAGCGGCGCCGGTCCGCCTCGATGACCGGGGTCTCCAGAAGGGCGGCGATCCTGCGCAACTTGTTGAGTACCGAGCGGCGGGCGGCCTCAGTCGGGTGTGCAGTGAAGACCGGGCGGACGTTGAGGTTCCGTACGGTCTCGCGCAGGTGTTCGGGGTCGGCGTCCTTGAGGCGGTCGGCCGTACGGGCGAGGAGGCCGCCCTCGGCGGCGCGCTTGGCGCGCAGCTCGCGGCCGCGGTGCACCTGCTCGGTGACGTTCGCCAGATGGAAGTACGTCGAGAAGGCGCGGACCAGCTTGCCCGCGGTCTCCAGCTCCGTCCCGCGCAGCAGCTCGGCGGCGGCTTCGCCGTCCTCGCGGGTCAGGCTGCGGACCTTCTCGACCAGTTCCAGCAGCTCGGGACCCTCCTGCCGGACAAGGGTCTCGCCGAGCAGGTCACCCAGGCGCCTGATGTCGGCACGCAGCTCGCTGCTGGTTGTCGTGGTCTGGTCGTCGGCACTGCTCACAGGTGCGGCTCCTTGCAGTGTGGAAGCTCGTCTGAAGCTCGTCTGGGAGGGAACCCGGGTGGCGACCGCGCGGCGGCTGCCGCATAGGGAGGTGGCATCCGGGAAGAAATCAGAGCGGACCGCGCTGTCCGACCGACTCCAAGGATAGGTGTCCACACGGACGCGCAGGCTCGCGGGCTCTTGCCGCCGGGCCGCACGCTGCCATACTTACGTCGCCGTAGGTTACGGACCCGTAAGAACGGTATCCGGCCACCCTCAAAACCCTCGACCCCACAGGGGACGCCCATGACCACGAGCTCCGATGTGATCGAAGACGCCCCGCAGGCGAACAGCGACACCCCAACGCCCTCCGCCACGCTGGGCGGTGAGCAGAAGCGTTCACTCGAACAGATCACGCTGCTGCTCTTCATCGTCGTCCCGTTCCTCGCGGTTCTCGCGGCGGTGCCGCTGGCCTGGGGCTGGGGGGTGAGCTGGCTGGACGTCGGCCTGCTGGTCTTCTTCTACTACTTGGGATGCCACGGCATCACGATCGGTTTCCACCGGTACTTCACGCATGGCTCCTTCAAGGCGAAGCGCCCGCTCAGAATCGCGCTGGCGATCGCGGGCTCGATGGCGGTCGAGGGGCCTTTGGTCCGCTGGGTCGCCGACCACCGCAAACACCACAAGTTCTCCGACGCGGAGGGCGACCCCCACTCGCCCTGGCGCTTCGGTGAGACGATCCCGGCCCTGATGAAGGGCCTGTGGTGGGCGCACATCGGCTGGATGTTCGACGAGGAGCAGACGCCGCAGGAGAAGTACGCGCCCGATCTGATCAAGGACCCGGCGATCCGGGCGATCTCCCGTCAGTTCATCTTCTGGGCCATGCTGTCCCTCGCCCTGCCGCCGCTGATCGGCGGTCTGGCGACGATGTCCTGGTGGGGCGCGTTCACGGGGTTCTTCTGGGGCTCGCTCGTCCGCGTGGCCCTGCTGCACCACGTGACCTGGTCGATCAACTCGATCTGCCACGCGGTGGGCAAGCGCCCCTTCAAGTCGCGTGACCGCTCGGGCAACGTGTGGTGGCTGGCCGTGCTGTCCTGCGGCGAGTCCTGGCACAACCTGCACCACGCCGAGCCGACCTCGGCGCGGCACGGTGTCGAGCGCGGCCAGGTGGACTCCTCGGCCCGCATCATCCGCTGGTGCGAGCAGCTCGGCTGGGCGTCCGACGTGCGCTGGCCGTCACGCTCGCGTATCGATTCGCGTCGCAACCCGGACGGGTCCGGCTCCCGACGCAAGGCAGAGTCCGTTGACGCGGCATGATTGACGGCGTGGCGACCGACTCCAGCAGCACTCCGAGCAATGAGAAGCCGCGGCGCCCACGCCGCACCCGCATGACCGGTGCCGAGCGCCGTCAGCAGCTGCTGGAGATCGGTCGCACGCTGTTCGCCGCGAAGGGCTTCGAGGGCACGTCGGTGGAGGAGATCGCGGCGAAGGCCGGCGTCTCCAAGCCCGTCGTGTACGAGCACTTCGGCGGCAAGGAGGGGCTGTACGCCGTGGTGGTGGACCGCGAGATGCGGCGCCTCCTCGACATGGTGACCGGTTCCCTGACCGCAGGACACCCCCGTGAGCTCTGCGAACAGGCGGCCTTCGCCCTCCTCGACTACATCGAGGAGTACACGGACGGCTTCCGCATTCTCGTCCGCGACTCCCCCATCCCCCAGTCCACCGGCTCCTTCGCCTCCCTCATCTCGGACATCGCGACGCAGGTCGAGGACATCCTGGGCCGCGAGTTCAAGAGCCGTGGCTTCGACCCGAAGCTCGCCCCGCTGTACGCCCAGGCCCTGGTCGGCATGGTCGCCCTGACCGGCCAGTGGTGGCTGGACGTCCGCCGTCCGAAGAAGGCCGAGGTCGCGGCCCACCTGGTGAACCTGGCCTGGCACGGCCTGGACGGCCTGGAGGCGAAGCCCCGCCTGATAGGGCACCGCAAGGCGTAGCTCCTAGTCGCGGCCCCGGAGGGGTTCGAGGAACTCCAGCCGGTTGCCCACCGGGTCCTCGGAGTAGAAGCGGCGGTGACCGGGGAGGTTGTCGTCCCAGGTGACCGGGGCGCCGTGGGCCGCGAACCGGTCGGCGTACGCCTCGATGTCCGTGACCCTCAGCCCGGGGTGGGCCTTCCGCGCCGGGAGGAAGTCTTTCTCGATCCCCAGGTGGAGCTGCACGGGACCCGCCCGGAACCAGCAGCCCCCGCGGGCGGCGAGGACCGGCGGCTTGGGGATCTCCGTCATGCCGAGGACGTCGGCGTAGTACGCGCGCAGGGCGTCCTCCGAGCCCGGCGGCGCTGCGAGCTGGACGTGGTCGACGGCGCTGAGCATCTCTCAGGCCTCCTTGCGGGCGACGGCGAACAGACGCCGGAAGGGGAGCACGGTGCCGTATGCCGCGCTCGGATAGGCCGCGCGCAGCAGGTCGCGGTATTCGGTGACGAAGGCGTCCCGGGCGTCCGGGTCGTCGGCCAGCGCGGTCAGGGCGGGGCGCAGGCCGGTGCCCTTGACCCAGTCGAGGACGGGGTCCTGGCCCTGCAGGACGTGCAGGTACGTCGTCTCCCAGATGTCGGTCGCGCAGCCGAGGCCGGCGAGCTTGTCGAGGTAGACGGCGGGCGGGTGCACCGAGTCCGTGCGGCGCAGCACCTCGCCGACCCGGTCCTTCCAGCGCGCGGTGGCGCCGAGCTCGCGCATGAGGGCGTGCAGGGGCGCGTCGATGTTGTTCGGCACCTGGAAGGCGAGGGTGCCGCCCGGGGCGAGCGCGTCCAGCCAGGCCGGGAAGGCGTCCAGGTGTCCCTCGACCCACTGGAGTGCCGCGTTGGAGACGATCAGGTCGTACGTCTCGGTGGGCGCCCAGGCCGCGGCGTCCGCGAAGGCGAAGTCGAGCCGCCCGCCGCCGGCCGTGGGCCCCGCGTACGCCTTGGCCTGCTCCAGCATCTCCGGGGAGTTGTCGTGGCCGGTGATGTGCGCGGTCGGCCACCGTTCGGCGAGCACGGCCGTCACGTTGCCGGGGCCGCAGCCGAGGTCGGCGATGCGGGCCGGGGTGCCGGGCAGGTCCGGGATGCGGGCGAGGAGGTCGGTGAAGGGGCGGGCGCGGTGGTCGGCGTGGCGCAGGTACTGGGCCGGGTCCCAGGTGGGAGTGGCGGCGGCAGGCATGGACGGGCCTCCTCGAAGGTCAGCCGGAGAGGTGCCGGCGACGAACCGGTGACGCACCGGCGGCGTGCCGGTGAGTCGTTGACCGTGCGGACTCCACCCTCACACCATAAATATCTCGACGTCAAGAAACTTCATCCCAAGAGACTCCATGTCAAGAGACTCCACATCGACACAACCACTACACTGATCGCCATGGAGGACGAGGTCGATCGGCTGGTCGCAGCATGGCGCCGGGAGCGCCCTGACCTCGACGTGGAACCGCTCGAGGTACTCAGCCGGGTGAGCAGACTGGCCCGGCACCTGGACCGGGCACGCCGGCTGGCGTTCTCCGAGCACAGCCTGGAGCCCTGGGAGTTCGACGTGCTGACCGCGCTCAGGCGTGCCGGCGCCCCCTACCAGCTCTCACCGGGCCAGCTCCTGACCCAGACCCTCGTCACCTCCGGCACGATGACCAACCGCATCGACCGGCTGACGAAGAAGGGCCTGGTGGAACGCCTCCCGGACCCCAGCGACCGCCGGGGCGTGCTGGTGCGACTGACGGACGACGGCCGCGACCGCGCCGACCAGGCACTCGCCGGTCTGCTGGAGCAGGAGCGGGCCATCCTCGCGGAGCTGAGCCGGGCTCAGCGCGGTGAACTGGCCGGACTGCTACGCCAGTTGACCGCCCCGTTCGACAACATCCCCGGCTAGGTCGACCGGGCCCACGCCCGCCCGGCGGGCGAGCGCGACGGCGGCCAGGGTGGAGTGCACGCCCAGCTTTCCGAGCACGTTCTGCATATGCGTACGGACGGTGTGCGGGGAGAGGAACAGCCGCTCCGCGACGGCCTTGCGGCCGAGCCCCGCGACCATGCAGCGCAGCACTTCGCGCTCCCTGGGCGTCAGGGACTCCACCAGCCGCTCGCTCTCGGTGCGGTGCTTGCGGGCGGCGGTCAACTCCCGCAGTACGCCCGTGAGCAGGGCGGGCGGAAGATGCGTCTCGTCGCGCAGCACGCCCCGTATGACGGTGAGCAGCCGGGACAGCGAGCAGTCCTTGGCCACCCAGCCCGAGGCACCGGCCTGCAGCGCGAGCGCCGCGCGGCGCGGGTCGTCCTTCTCGGCGAGCACGACGATACGGACGCTCGGCTGGCCGGAGCGCACGCCCGCGACGAGCGAGATGCCGTCGACGAGCCCGTCCTCGTTGCCCTCCTGCACGGGCACGGCGGGCCTGCTGCCCGGCACGTTGCCGCCCAGGTCGGCGTCGACGAGCAGGACGTCGAATCTGCGTCCCTCCGCCGCCGCCCGCTCCAGGCAGCGCAGCGCGGCGGGACCGCTGCCGGCCGCGGACACGTCGACGTCGGGCTCGGCGGCCAGGGCCGCGGCGAGCGACTCGGCGAAGATGCGGTGGTCGTCGACGACCAGGACTCGGATGCGAACCACTGAAACCCCCACAGGTCGGGAGACGACCCTGCGCAGGTACGGCGCCCGAAGTGATCCCGAGCCCGCTTGCGGCCCGGAAAACGGGGTGCCGCAGCCGCACGGCCGCCGCCGTGCTTCAACTGCTACCCCCACTCCGGGCGTCGTACCCGGCTGTCTCGCCCCCTGATCAGCACCGGCCCCCACCGGTGCTGTTCATCAGGGTAAGGCCGGGGGCGGAGAGCGGAAGGTTATTTGCAGAACTGGTTGGCCAGCGCGTTTATGGTGAGACGTATGTTTCGTATGGAGACAGGAGTCGACAAGGAGCGGCGCGATCTGCTTCGCAAACGGCTGTGGGACACCAACACGCAGGCCTCGCCAGTGCTGCGCGCGCTGCGCGGCACCCCCGGTGAACACGGGGTTCCGCTCCATGTGTGGGTGGTGGACGCCGAAGGCGCCCTGGCCGGCGGGCTCGTCGGCCACACCTGGGCGACCTGGCTGCACGTCACCTATCTGTGGGTGGACGACCGCTTCCGCGGCGCGGGCCTCGGCTCCCGTCTCCTCGCCTCGGCGGAGACCACGGCCCGCACCGAGCACGGGTGCCGAGGCTCCCGCCTGGAGACCTGGGACTTCCAGGCGCCGGAGTTCTACCGCAGGCACGGCTACGAGGTGGTGTGCGTGATTCCGGATTACCCGCCGGGGGTCACGGAGTACACGATGACGAAGCGGCTGGGGTGAACCGGCTTTTTTTCGCCTTCTCCGCCCCTACCCGTCCCGTACCTGGGGGCTCCGCCCCCAGACCCCCGCTCCTCAAACGCCGGAGGGGCTGTATCCAGCGCGTCCGGCGTTTGAGGCTGAGCCCGTAGGGCTCAGGCCACCCGTCGCGCCCCCGCCGAAGGCACCGCCGGGAACACCCGCGGTGCGGTGTAGCCCGCTGCCGCGAAGGCCTCCGTGATCGCCTTGGTCACCGTGTCCACGTCGGCGGACTCCACCAGGACGACCGCCGAGCCGCCGAAGCCGCCACCTGTCATACGGGCGCCCAGCGCGCCGGAGGCGTTGGCCGTCGAGACGACCAGGTCCAGCTCCGGGCAGGAGATGCGCAGGTCGTCGCGGAGCGAGCGGTGACCGTCGGTCAGGACGGGCCCGATGGCGCGGACGTCGCCCGCGTCGAGGAGGGCGATGACCTGCTCCACGCGGTGGTCGTCGGAGACGACATGGCGCACGTAGCGGCGCACGCGCTCGTCCGTGAGCCTCTCGAGCGCGCCGTCCAACTCCTCGTAGGCGACATCGCGCAGGTGCGTCACGCCCAGCTGCCGGGCGCCCTCCTCGCAGCCCGCGCGCCGCTCGGCGTACGCGCCGTCGCCCAGCGCGTGCTTCACACGGCTGTCGACGACCAGCAGCTCCAGGCCCTGCGAGGCGAGGTCGAAGGGGACCTGGCGGATGGACAGGTCGCGGCAGTCCAGGTGCAGGGCGTGGCCCTCGACGCAGCAGGCGGACGCCGTCTGGTCCATGACTCCGCAGGGGACGCCCACGAAGTCGTTCTCGGCGCGCTGGGACAGGCGGGCCAACTGGGGTCCGGTCAGACCCAGTTCGTACAGGTCGTTCAGGGCCAGTGCCGTGACGACCTCCAGCGCCGCCGAGGACGACAGGCCCGCGCCGGTCGGCACCGTCGAGGCGAGGTGGATGTCGGCGCCGCCCGCGACGGTCGCGTGCCCGGCCTCGCGCAGGGCCCAGACGACGCCCGCCGGGTACGCGGCCCAGCTGGTGTTCGTCAGCGGCACCAGCTCGTCCACCCGCAGCTCCACGACGGGGCCCTCGATGTCCGCCGAGTGCAGCCGGAGCACCCCGTCCTCGCGCCGGGACACCGCGGCGACCGCCGTGTGCGGCAGCGCGAGCGGCATCACGAAGCCCTCGTTGAAGTCGGTGTACTCGCCGATCAGGTTCACCCGGCCGGGTGCTGCCCAGACGCCCTCGGGGGCCGCCCCGTACAGCTCCTCGAAGCCCTCACGCACGCCCACCTGTCTACTTCTCCCTGTTCTGGGCGAACGCCCACGCGTCCGCGACGATCCCCGCGAGATCCGCGCGGGACGGGTTCCAGCCGAGCCGCTCGCGGGCGGTGGCGGCCGAGGCGACCAGGACCGCCGGATCGCCGCCGCGGCGGGGGGCGACCACCTCGGGGATCGGGTGGCCGGTCACCGCGCGCACCGTCTCGATGACCTCGCGGACGGAGAACCCGTTGCCGTTGCCGAGGTTGCAGATGAGGTGCTCGCCGGGGGTGGCCGCCTTCAGCGCCAGCAGATGGGCCTCGGCCAGGTCGGCGACGTGGATGTAGTCGCGCACGCAGGTGCCGTCGGGGGTCGGGTAGTCGTCGCCGAACACCGAGATCGCCTCACGGCGGCCCTGCGCGACCTGGAGGACCAACGGGATCAGGTGCGACTCGGGGTCGTGCCGCTCGCCCCGGCTGCCGTACGCGCCGGCCACGTTGAAGTAGCGCAGGCTGACCGCGGCGAGTCCATGGGCCGCCGCCTCGCCGGTGATCATGTGGTCGACGGCGAGCTTCGAGGCACCGTAGGGGTTGGTCGGGGAGGTCGGCGCGCTCTCCACGATCGGGGTCGTCTCCGGCTCGCCGTACGTCGCGGCGGTGGAGGAGAAGACCAGCCTGCGCACGCCCGCCTCGCGCATCGCGGCGAGCAGCGCCATCGAGCCGCCGACGTTGTTGTCCCAGTACTTCTCGGGCTTCACGACGGACTCGCCGACCTGCGAGAACGCGGCGAAGTGCAGGACGGCGTCGTACGACGGATCCAGCCACTTGGCGGCATCGCGGATGTCGCCCTCGATGAAGGAGGCACCGGCCGGCACGCCCTCACGGAACCCGGTCGAGAGGTTGTCGAGGACGGTGACCTCGCAGCCCGCCTCCAGCAGGTGCTGCGCCACCACGCTGCCGACATAGCCCGCGCCGCCGGTGACCAGGTACTTCCCACTCATGAACTCGCTACCTCTCGCAGTCGCTGAGCCGCGGACTCCGGCGGCACGTCGTTGATGAACACGCTCATGCCGGACTCGGATCCCGCGAGGAACTTCAGCTTGCCGGACGTACGGCGAATGGTGAAAAGCTCCAAGTGGAGTGCGAAGTCGTCGCGGTTGACGCCCTCGAACTCCTCCAGCACGCCGAACGGCGCCTGGTGCCACGCGGAGATGTACGGCGTGGCCGGTTCACCCTCGCCGAAGATCCGGTCGAAGCGCTTCAAGAGTTCCAGATAGACCTTGGGGAACTCTGTGCGCGCGTCCTCGTCCAGGCCCAGCAGGTCGGGCACGCGGCGGCGGGGGTAGAGGTGCACCTCGTAGGGCCAGTGCGCGGCGTACGGCACGAAGGCGACCCAGTGCTCGGTCGCCAGCACGACCCGCTCACCGGCCAGCTCCCGCTCCAGTACGGCGTCGAAGAGGTTCCCCCCGCCCGTCGCCTCCTTGTGCGCGGCGAGCTGGCGCAGCATCAGAGCCGTACGCGGAGTGGTGAAGGGGTAGGCGTAGATCTGGCCGTGCGGGTGACCCAGGGTCACGCCGATCTCGGCGCCGCGGTTCTCGAAGCAGAACACCTGCTCCACGGAGGGGAGATGCGACAACTCGGCCGTGCGGTCGGTCCAGGCGTCCAGGACCAGGCCCGCCTGCTCCTCGGTGAGGGAGGCGAACGACGCGTCGTGGTCGGAGGTGAAACAGACGACCTCGCAGCGGCCCGAGTCGCCGGCCAGCGACGGGAAGCGGTTCTCGAAGACCACGACGTCGTAGGAGGAGTCGGGGATCTCGCTGAGCCGCTCGCCCTGCGAGGGGCACAGCGGGCACTCGTCGGCCGGCGGGTGGTAGGTGCGGCCCTGGCGGTGCGAGGCGATCGCCACGGAATCACCGAGCAGCGGGTCCCGGCGTACCTCCGAAGTGGTGACGGTGGGGTCGAGAGGCCGCCGGTCCACCGCGTCGCGCACCGCGTCGTCGCGCGCGTCGTAGTAGATGAGCTCACGACCGTCGGCCAACTGGGTCGAGGTCTTCTTCACGGTGGACTCCCCATCCGCACCCGATCAATCTTCAACATAACCAAACACAACAAACCATGTTTCCCCCGCGCCGTCAACGTCACAATCAAACAAAGGACACCATCAGGAGTGTTCATTTTTGAATGCGGGGGCACAGGTTCCGGTCTGATCAGTTCGCGCAACGAAGCGAGTTCCTATGCAGTCCCCCACACATTCCCCCGCATACCTGGCTGATCCAGACACTCACCTGGCCGCCGGCCTGCGACTTCCCACCAACGCGCTCGACTACACGATCCTGGGCATCTACTTCGTGGTCGTCCTGGGTATCGGCTTCGCCGCCCGGCGATCGGTGAAGACGAGCCTCGACTTCTTCCTCTCCGGGCGCTCCCTGCCCGCCTGGGTCACCGGCCTGGCGTTCATCTCCGCCAATCTGGGCGCCACCGAGATCCTGGGCATGGCCGCCAACAGCGCGCAGTACGGCGTCTACACCGTGCACTGGTACTGGATCGGCGCCATCCCGGCCATGGTCTTCCTCGGCCTGGTGATGATGCCGTTCTACTACGGCTCGAAGGTGCGCTCGGTCCCGGAGTTCCTGCTGCTGCGCTTCGACAGGTACGCGCACCTGCTGAGTTCGATCCTGTTCGCCTTCGCCGCCATCCTGATCGCCGGTGTCAACCTCTACTCGCTCGCGATCGTCGTCGAGGCGTTGCTCGGCTGGCCGCAGTGGGTCGCCGTCGTCGTCGCGGGTGCCTTCGTGCTCGGCTACATCACGCTCGGCGGTCTGTCCTCGGCCATCTACAACGAGGTCCTGCAGTTCTTCGTCATCCTGGCCGCGCTCATCCCCATCGTGGTGCTCGGCCTGAAGAGGGTCGGCGGCTGGGACGGCCTGTCCGACTCGCTGGAGAAGACCCACGGCGCCGACTTCATGACGGCGTGGGGCGGCACCGGCATCGGCAGCGACAACCCGCTCGGCGCCAACTGGCTGACCATCGTGCTCGGCCTCGGCTTCGTGCTGTCCTTCGGCTACTGGACGACCAACTTCGCCGAGGTGCAGCGCGCCCTGTCCGCGAAGAACCTGAGCGCGGCCCAGCGCACGCCCCTGATCGCCGCGTTCCCGAAGATCTTCATCGTCTTCCTGGTGATGATCCCGGGCCTGGTCGCCGCCGTCCTCGTCCCGAAGATCGGCACGCCCGACTCGGACCTCCAGTACAACGACGCGATCCCGTACCTGATGCAGGAGCTGCTGCCCAACGGCGTGCTCGGCATCGCGGTGACCGGTCTCATCGCCGCGTTCATGGCGGGCATGGCGGCCAACGTCTCGTCCTTCAACACGGTGTTCACCACCGACATCTGGGCGAAGTACGTGGTGAAGGGCCGCGAGGACACGTACTACGTACGGTTCGGGCGGCTGATCACGGCCATCGGCGTGGGGGCCTCCATCGGCACCGCCTTCCTCGCCTCCTCCTTCTCGAACATCATGAGCTACCTCCAGGCGCTGTTCTCCTTCTTCAACGTGCCGATGTTCGTCGTCTTCATCATCGGCATGTTCTGGAAGCGCGCGTCCATGAAGTCCGGCTTCTGGGGCCTGCTCGCGGGCACCACCGCGGCGATGATCAACTACTTCGTCATCTACATGCAGGGCGTCATCGACATCCCCTCCGACCAGGGCGCCAACTTCGTCTCCGCGATCGCCGGGTTCGTCGCCGGCGCCGTGGTCATGGTCACCGTCTCGCTCTTCACCAAGCCCAAGCCCGCCGAGGATCTGCAGGGCCTGGTGTACGGCACCCGCTCGCCCGGCATGGAGGAGCCGCCCGCCGCGGGCGACGACGCCTGGTACCGCAGGCCCGCCCTGCTGGGCTGGAGCGCGATCATCCTGGCCGCCGCCTGCTACATCCCGTTCTCGTTCTGACGCGGGAGGATTGAGAGACCATGTCCGACCACTCCGACTACTCCGACCGCGACGTCCAGCGCGAGGTCACGGAGCTGGAGCAGAAGTCCGCGACCGCCGCCCGGCTCTTCGACATCCGCCGCATCATCGGCGGGCTGTTCGTGCTCTACGGCGTCATCGTCACGATCGCCGGGTTCACGGTGTCCGACGCCGACCTCGACAAGGCCGAGGGCGTCAACATCAACCTCTGGACCGGCCTGGGCATGCTCGCCCTGGGCCTGTTCTTCCTGATCTGGCTGAAGCTGCGCCCGCTGGCTCCGCCGCCACCGCCGCTGCCGGACCAGCAGGAACAGCAGCAGGAAGAACGACAGGAAGCCGGAACGGGCTGGACCGACAACGGACTCGTCTTCACCACCCCGAAAGGCAGGCCGCTCG
>NZ_JBEXDZ010000140.1:0-24658 GCF_040606085.1 Streptomyces sp. NPDC005485
CCCGGAACAGGGAGACCTGTTCCGGGCGGCCGGGCGGCGAGCTCACTGCCGAACCCTCCCGGGAACGATTCGCAGTGCGTCGCTTCCTCTCGGGTTGACCCCGTGGTGCAGTCGAAACACCCCAGGGCCGGGCAGTGTCTACGGGTCGGGCGGATCGTCGGGGATCTGGGTGGGCCCGTACTTGTCGAGCGTCTCCTCCAGGACGGCGCGGACATCGGGCCGCATGTCTCCCTCGCCGCCCCAAGCGATGATCATCTCCGCGATGTCGCGCAGTTTCACGTTCGTGTGCTGGGAGACCTCCTGCAAGACGACCCACCCCTGATCAGGCGTGACCCGGCCCAGGGCGACCATCATGCCGATCGCCTGGTCCACGACGGCGTGAGAGGTGATGGCCTGCTTCAGCTGGCCGATCTCCTCCTGTAGTTCGAAGATCTCGTCCGTCGTCGCGTCGACGGACGAGACCCCTTCGTCGGGACCGCCGGGCGGCTCGGTGCCGGCCGGGCGGACGTCTGAGGGCATCATCGCCTCCGAGTACGCGTGCGGGACAGTCCATACCCTCCTTCGACTCCATGGTCGCCATTCCGGCCGCCGGATGCCAGTGCGCGGAGCCTCGGATTGCCCGGAAGCCCCTGTCAGGAAGCGGTCGGCGTCCAGTCGCCGAGCCAGGCAGCGACCGTCTGGTCCTTGGCCTGGGCATCCGTGAGCTGGGGGCGGTCACTGCTCGCGGCGCCCGCACCGGCGCCGGTGTTCTTGTACTCCGCGAAGCGGTCGTCCTTCCACGAGAAGCCGCCCATGTCGGACCACGGGGCCGACCTGATCGCGGAGCTCAGGGTGGAGTTGCGGAACGTCGTCTGGGGGTCGACCGTGGTGCTGCCGCCCGGGTGCCAGTTGCGGCCGAGTGAGAAGCTGGCGGCCGAGACGTCGCCGTTCACCGTGGTGTTGTTGATGAGGAAGCCCTTGCGGTTCGCCGCCGTGCTCGGCGCGGTGACGAAACCGGCCGAGGAGCCGTCCCAGCGCTTCTTCAGCGTGATGACGGAGTGGTCGATCACCGCGGTGGCCCGGCCGAAGACGAAGTCGACATTGCCGGTGACGTAGGAGTTGGTGACGTACACGCGGCCGAGCTTGTCCGCACCGGCGGTCTCCATCTCCAGGGTGTCCTGGTCGCCGTTGACGATGAGGCTGTCGAGGAGGACCTTGTCGGCGGCGGTGCGCAGGGCGACGGCCTGGTGACCGGTGACGTTCTGGTTCGCGCCCTCGTCGAAGTCGTTGGTGACCGTCAGGTTGCGGGCCTGGAAGTCGTCGGCCTCGACCGCGACGGTGGCGCTGCCGGCCGTGCCGTACGTCGTGCCGTCGGGCTTCTTGGTGCCGGCCGCGTTGTTGTAGACGATCACGGTGCTCTTACGGCTGCTGCCCGTGCCCTGGATGGTGAGGTGCGGTTTGTTGGAGGGCACCTTGACCGTCTCGCGGTACGTGCCCGGCTTGACCGCGATCGTGACGCGGGAGGCGTTGTTCGCGGGCACCGCGTCGACGGCGGCCTGGACCGTCCTGTACTGGCCGGACCCGTCCGCCGCCACCGTCAGGGTCGTACCGGACGAGGTGCTCGTCGTCGTGACGGTCGTGCCGAGCGAACTCTGCGGCCCCGCCTTGGACTTGAGCAGCGCCGGTACGTCGGCCGCCTTGTCCGGGGTGTAGCTGTAATAGGTCTTCGGGTCGAAGGCCGCGCCGCTGCCGCCCTGTTCGTTGCGGCCGCTGGTGCCGGAGAAGACGTTGCCGCGCTGCACGAGCGTGGCGGTGCTGTCCCGGATGACGGGGTTGTTCATGCCCTGGAAGTAGGAGTTCTCCAGCAGCATGTTCGTTTTGCCGCGCGCGTAGTTGCCGTACGAGGACGTGATGTCCGTGCCGGCGTCGTCCTGCAGGTAGTTGTTGTAGAGATGTGCGTGGGCGACGTTGTCGGTCGACGGGTTGCGCTGCTCGGTCTCGCGGATCCAGTTGTGGTGGATCGTGATGTCCGCGGTGGTGTTGTCGGTCCAGCCGATTCCGAACGCCTTGTTCTCGTTGCTCAGCTTGTTGTACGACACCGTCAGGTAGGTGGTGTCCTTGCGGCTGTCGATCAAGCCGTCGGCCATGTGATGGATGTCGTTGTGGTCGATCCACACATGGTGGGCGCCGTCCATCTGGATGCCGTCGTAGTCGTGCTCCTTGTCGTTCCAGGTGCCCATGTAGGCGTCCCGGATCGTCAGGTTGCGGATGATCACGTTGTGCACGCCCTGGCCGAGGAAGAAGCCGCCGCCGACGATGTGTCCGGACCTGCCGGAGCCGATGATCGTCTTGTTCGAGGCGACCTTGATCTCCTTGCCCTTGGGGTCCATCGTGATCGCCGCGGCCACGACGATGACGTACGGATCCTGGGCCGTCGCGTACTTCTCCAGGTCCGCGAGGGTCTTCACGGTGACGATCGTGCCGCCCCGCCCGCCGTAAGTCCCGTTCTGCCCCAGCGCGTTCACCGACGCGAAGCCGTCGGCGGTCGCGGTGGCCCAGGCGGGCACGGTGGCGGCGGAGGCCTTCGGCTGGGCGTCCTCGCCGAACACCCCGAAGACGGTTCCGTAGGCGAGCGTGCCGGCGGCGGCCAGCGCGAGGGGGATGCCGACGATCAGAGTGCTTCTGCACCTGCGGTGCCGGGCCTTGCCACGGAGCTCACTCATTACGCTGTTCCTTTTCCTGTGCGGGGACGGTTGTTGATCAGTCGTCACCCGTCGAGAAAAGGTTGCCGGGAATGTTGGCGCCGTGTCGTGGACGATTCGCCGGCTGTGTGCGGCACGTGGCTGTTCGGTCGGCAGGCGCTCACGCCGGACGAGGGGTGTCTCCTCGCCCGGCGTGAGCGCACCTTGCCAGGCGTCCTACGGGGCCATGGCGTCGCGGACCTTGGCGGTGTCCACGAACTGCTCGAAGCGCACGATCAGGCCGCCGCGTACGACGAAGTGATGGGCCACCCGTACGGCGATCGCCTTGCCGGTGGCCTTGTTGGCCGCCGTGTAGCGGGCGAGGACGACGACGTTCTCGCCGTCGACGACGTAGGTGTCGTCATGGGCGGCCCAGCCGTCCCACGCCTTGCCGAGCTGCTCCATCACGTTCGCGGTGACGCCCTCGGGGGTGCGGTAGGTGCCCGCGAGGGGGAAGCCCGCCATCTCGGTCCACTCCACGTCGGGGGCGAGGGTGGCCCGCAGCGCGTCGAGGTCGCCGGCGGCCGAGGCCAGGTACTGGCGTCGGACCACGTCGGCCGGGGCGGTGGAGCGGGTGAAGTCGGTGAGGTGGTCGGTCATGTCGGTCAGCCCCACTTCATTTCGCCCTTGGCGACCTTCGCGCCGATCTGGGCGGCGATCAGCATGCCGTGGTCGGGGTATCGCTTGACGAGCGCGTCGGTCAGCGCGGCGCCGGCGGCGGCCTTGGCGAGCTCCTCCTCGAACGCGACGAGGTAGGCGCGGGTGTGGGTGAGGGCGGTGGCGTCGGCAGGCGTCCCGGGCAGCCGGTGGCCGGGCACGACCAGCTGCGGGTCGAGGGCGGCCATCTCGTCCAGCAGGCCGATCCAGGCGGCGCGCTGTTCGGGCGTGGCGGTGTCGGCGACCCAGACGTGTTCCTGCTGGAACAGCAGCACCCCGCCGAGCAGGACGCGCTGTTCGGCCTGCCACAGGTAGTGGCGGTCGGGCAGCTCGGCGATGCCGCCCTTGAGCTGGAAGCGGTGGCCTTCGAGGGTGAGGTCGCCGGTCAGCGGCTTGAGGTCGATCAGCCGGGTGGGCAGGTTCGGGCCGAGCGCCGCCCACGCCTTGAGCTTGCCTTCGTAGGAGTCGCGGATGTGCTCGATGACCAGCGGGGTCGCCACGAACACGGCCTCGGGGAAGGCGTCGGCGAGTACTTCGGCGCCGAAGTAGAAGTCCGGGTCGGCGTGGCTGACGAAGACGGTGGTCAGCGTCTTGCCGGAGTCCAGGACGGCGGCGGCGAGCCGGTGTCCGTCGGCGCGGGTGAAAGCGGCGTCGACCAGCAGTGCCTCACTCTCACCGGTGACGAGGGTGGCCGTCTTGTTCTTGCTGCCGGCCGGGAAGTCGAGGTCCAGGACGGTGAAGTCGAGCGTGCTCATGGAAGCTCCTTGGGGGTGAGGTAGGGGGAGCGGATCAGGAGACGGTGGTGAAGGCGGACAGGCGTCGGGACACCTCGTCGGTGGTGGCGTGACCGCGGGCGAGCACGGTGACGCGCTCGCCGTCCACCGCGAGAAGGGTGGGGAATCCGTCGACGCCCAGCTCGGCGGCGCGGCTGACGTCGGAGAGGGCGGCCGCCTCGGCCGCGGGCGAGGCGAAGGCCGCGACCACGGACTCGGCGTCGAGTCCGGCCGCCTCGGCGACCGTGCGGTACGTCCGCGCGTCGGACAGGCTGTGGCCGTCGACGTAAAAGGCCCGCTGGAGCGCCGTGGCCAGCTCCGCCGCCCGGTCGGGGGCCGTCTGGCGCAGGGCGGCGACCCCACGGGCGGCGGCCGAGGAGTCCATCACGAAGGAGCCGTCGGCGATCAGTCGTGCGTAGCCCTCGCCGAACTCGGCCCCGGTCAGCTCGGCGATCTTGGCGTTCGCGCCCTGTACGTAGCCGAACTCGCGGATCGGCACCCGGCGGGACCCGGTGAACAGGCCTCCCGAGACGACCTCCACGGGCAGCTCGGGGTGGAGCGCGGAGGTTTCCAGCAGAGTGCGGGAGAACCCGTGCGACCAGCCGCAGTAGGCGTCGAAGACGTAGACGAGCTTCATGAGGACCTCTACCGGTGGGGCGCTCACCCGACGCGAGCGATTCATCTGACACAACAGTATCTGCGCAGTCAGATATTTCCCCCCAGGTGTGACCTGAGTCTCACATGACGGGGAAAGGGGCGCGCCCCGAGAGGAGCTGGTCGCCCGGCCGGTCCCGGAGGCTCAGGGCATGCGGGGCAGCAGGTCACGGGCCGCGTGGCTGAGGATCCGCAGATCCTCCGCGAAGCGCTCGCGATGGTCTTCGGGCAGCGGCTCGAGGAAGTAGCGCTTGATGTTCTCCACGTGCACATGGGACGCGCGTACGGCCGTTTCCTCGCCCAGCGGGGTCAGCCGCACGAGCCGGCCGCGGCGGTCGTCGGGGTCGTCGGTGCGCTCCACCAGCCCGGCCGCCTCCATCCGGTCCACCAGGCGGGTGACCCCGCCCGTACTGATCACCTGCTCCCGGCCGATGGCCCGCATCGAAAGCCCAGGTCCGTCCGCCCGTCCGAGGATCAGCAGGACCTCGTACATGAGGTGGCTGATCCCGCACTCCGCCTCAATCGCCCGCCCGAGGATGTACTCCAGCCGGTTGGCCGCTCCCTGGAGCCTGCCGAAGGCCAGGATCAGGTCATGGTCGGCGGCTTCCTTCGCCGTCGAGATCTCCGCGTCACCGCGCACGCGACCGCCGTCCCTTCTCCCTGCTCCGCCTGCTCTGCCTGCCGGACATGTGCCGCACTGATCATGCCGTGGATCGGCCCGCTGCGGGTGGCGTCGAGTGGCTGGTTCCCCGGCGGCACGGCCTGCCGGGTGCGGGTGGCGATCAACTTCTCGGACGTGGACAACGACCCGGGGCCTGATGCGCCGCGTCCGCCCGCCTCAGCGTTCCAGCCGATACCCGCTCACGATGTCCGGCTGAATGCACACCACATGTCCCATCTCGGCGTCGACCCATGGGACCAGCAGCGCCTGGTAGCGGGCCAGGTCGTCGGGGTCCGACACCCGGGTCGCGATGCCGGTGACGACCACGCTCCAGCCGGTGCGGGCCGCGGGGTCGAGCAGATCGGCCTCGTAGGCCACGACCTCGGAGTCCAGCGTGCGTTTCAGGAGGGCCGAACCGCTGTGGGTGCGGATCACGATGGTGTCGCCGTCCATGACGTGGTTGACCGGCCGGATCGCGGGCAGCGCCTGGTCGGTGAAGGCCACCCGGCCCAACTGCGCGCTGCCCAGCAGTTTCAGGGCCTCGTGGCGGCCCAGTTCGACCATGCGCACCTGGGGAGGCGGGCCGGCGCTCACGACGCCCCCTCGGCCCGCCCCGCACACCGACGCTCGGCGAGCCCCCGGTCCCCCACGACTGCGATCACCTTCGGCAACCCTCTCTCCGCGGACGGAATGACGAGGGCGTACGCCCGTCCCGTCCACGGGCCCCTTGCATGATCTCCTGGGGCGCGGGTGCCCCTCCAGGGGTCACATGGGCCGATGCGTGGGCCGGTCGGCCCTATCGAAGCATCCGCGCCTGGCTCGATCCCTCCGGGGCGGGATGTGCGGGAGGCCCGGGGTGGGGCCCTAGACGGGCGGCAGCCGACGCAGGCCGAGGTCCGTGTGAATCTCCGGGCCGGGGGTCAGCCGGGCGCGAGCGGCCAGGTCCTCGAAATAGGTCATGGTGAGGGTGCCGTGCTGAGCGCGCTCGCTGTAGATGTACGGCGCCAGCGCCTGCCACATGCGCTGGACGTTGACGCTGTAGGAGCCGAGCACGAGCCGCTCGTCGACCACGCCGTGCGCGACGAGTTTGCCGATGTCGTCGTAGAACTGGCCCACACGCCGTATGTGCTCCCTGGGCTCGACCGGCAGATGCCGGTATCCGTCGGTGTGGACGTGCTGAGCGCTCAACTCGGAACGGATGTACTCGACGGACCTCAGGAAATCCGTGGTGCGGGTCTCCTTGAACATCTCGATGATGATCGGCAGCACGTTGGAGTTGTGCGCCAGCCGCAACTGCCTGCGCGACGCCGCTACCGAGGTGGTCAAGGCGCCGATCGACACGGCCAGGGCCAGGAGATTCAGCATCAGGGATCCGTCCACGGGCAGAGGTTATGCCCCTTCAGCAGTACGGCGGCTGATTGGTCAGGGATGTCGCCACCCGCATCCACACGCAGAACTGACGGTACAGGGCCGGAAGTTGGCCCTGCGCCTGGACGGTGCGGCTGTCCTTGGTGGTGACTCCGGGGATGCCCAGCAGCGTGGCGGCCACCATGCCTTCCATGTCGGCGCTGATGTAGATCCGCACGGTGTCCGCCCCTCGGTAACCTTCATGATCACTGAGGGGACGTCCTCCAGGCGGCGAGCGGTTCCCGGCCCGGGATCCGGTGGCGCCCGTGGTCAGAAGCGGGCGCCGATGCTCACCCCGCTACGGGGCACGAGGAACGACGGGGCGGACGGGAGGGAGCCGTCCGGCCTCCGCGCGCCGGTGAGGGCGCTCGGGTCCGTGCTCAGGACGGAGGATGTGTTCCAAGTCCCGCCCAGATCCCAGGAGTTACCGCTTGACGTGGTGCCGGACCCGAGGGCGACCGCGCGTCCGTCCACGAGGGACAGGTTGCCGGTGAGGGTGGCCTTGCCGCCCGAGACATCGACGTCGAATCCGGTGCCCTTGTTCGCGTACGTCGTGTCGCGGCTCAGCGTGAGCGCCCCCCGCGTTGCCGTTGTCGGTGAAGCCGTGCGCCGCGTTCTGGAACGCGAGGGAATTGCGCACGGTGTGGGCGACGGCGGGGGCGGGGCTGCCACCGCCGAGTTTGAAGCCGTTGCCGTCTCCGGCGAAGTCGGGGAAGTTCCAGCGGTTGAAGCCGTTGCCGTACGCGAGGGTGTTCTCGATCAATATGGGGGAGGTGAACTTCCAGGTGTCGAAGCCGTCGTCGACGTTGTTCCACAGTCGTGCGCCCCGCACCACATTGCCCGTGCCGCTCCCTTCCTTGACGGCGAGACCGTCCGCACTCTCGCCGTTCTTTCGCGGGTCCCGGTTGGCGTAACTGTCCAGGTCGAGAATCCGGTTGTTGCTGGAAGCGCCCTGGAGCTGGAAGCCGGATTCGTAGTTGTCGTGGGTCGTCAGGGCGGAGAAGACGTTGTTGTTGCAGCCGTCGCAGTAGACGCCGTACGGGCCGTCCACGATCTCCAGGCCGGACAGCCGCCAGTAGGAGGCCTCCTGGTGGACGGCGCCGCGCTCGGCGCGCGGGATGCTGCCGCCCACGGGGGTGTGGCTCGCGGGCAGTCGCTCACCGTCGATCACGACCCGCTCGCCCGGATACGCGCCCAGCGAGATCGGCTGGGACGCCGTGCCCGACCTGGTGATCGTGATGTTGTCCGTGAGGGCGTACGTGCCGGCGCGCACGGCGATCACGGCGCCGGGCTGCGCCATGTCCACGGCCTTCTGGATCGTGCGCAGGGGATGGGCCAGGGTGCCCGCCGCCGTGTCGTCGCCGTTCACGGCCACGACGATGGTCGGGGTGGCAGCGGCGGCTGCCCCGTCCGCCGCGGCCGGCGCCGGTACCGCCAACGCCGACAGCGCGGCGCCCAGCACCGCCCCTCTCCATGCCCGTGCCCCTGTCCCGCCTCTTACCGCTCCTGCTCCTGGTCCTGCTCCCGCTCCGATGAATCTGCTCGTACGGCGCATGCGTCCTCCCGCTGTTCGCATCGGCCTGCTTCAACGCTTCGACGGCTCTTCGGGAGGCAGTGGTCGCCCAGGGGCGGAAGGTTGCCGGGTGCGGGTGCTCGTCAGGGCGCCCGTTCGGGGCGGCAGCCGTATGGCCGCTGGGGTCCCCTCTCTGGCCGCGCAGGTCAGTTCCCGCTGAATTCCCGGTGAATAGGTTTTCCACCAACACCGGCGAAGCGTCACAGACGCCATGAGGAAGGGCGGCGGATTCGTGCAGGATTCCCAGTACGACACATGCGTGATAGGAGCGGGACCGGCCGGGCTGGCCGTCGCGAGAGCCCTCACCGAGCGCGGTCTGCCCTACACGCACCTGGAGCGGCACACCGGGCCGGGAGGCGTGTGGGACATCGACAACCCGGGCAGCCCGATGTACGAGTCGGCCCACTTCATTTCCAGCAGGACCCTCTCCGCATTCGGCGGCTGGCCGATGCCCGACCATTTCGCGGATTACCCGCCGCACCGCCAGATCCTGTCCTATCTCACCTCGTTCGCCGAGGCGTACGGGCTGAAGGAGCGGATCGAGTTCGGCGTCGAGGTCCGCGACGTGGCGAAGAACACCGACGGGACCTGGACGGTCACCCGGTCCGACGGACGCGAGAGCGTCCATGGCCAGGTCGTGATGTGCACGGGCTCTCAGTGGCACCCCAACATCCCCGATCTGCCGGGGGAGTTCAGCGGCGAGATCCGCCACACCGTCGGCTATCGCAGCGGCGACGAGCTGCGCGGCAAGCGTGTGCTGGTCGTGGGCGCCGGGAACTCGGGCTGCGACATCGCCTGCGACGCGGCCCGGTTCGCCGACCATGCGGTGATCAGCATGCGGCGCGGCTACTGGTTCATCCCCAAGCACCTGTTCGGCCGCCCGGTGGACACGATCGCCGCCTCCGGCCCGAAGCTGCCCATGTGGCTCGAACAGCGGGTCTTCGGCGCGCTGTTGAGGATCATCAACGGCGACCCGCGCCGCCTCGGCCTGCAAAAGCCCGACCACAAGCTGTTCGAGACCCACCCCGCGGTCAACTCGATGCTGATCCATCATCTGCAGCACGGTGACATCACGGCCAGGCCCGCAATCGCCCGCACCGACGGCAGGACGGTGCACTTCACCGACGGCACCAGCGACGACTTCGACCTGATTCTGCTGGCGACCGGATACGTGCACAAGGTGCCCGCCGCGCAGAAGTACTTCGGCGACGAACAGCACCCCGACCTGTACCTCTCGGCGTTCTCGCGCGAGCACCACGGCCTGTTCGGCGTCGGCTTCGTGGAGACCAACTCCGGGGCCTACCAACTCTTTGACACCCAGGCGCAGTTGATCGCCGGATACATCCACGACAGGCAGGCGAAGCTGCCGAACGCCGAGCTGTTCGCCCGCATGATCCGCGGCGACCGCCCGGACCTGACCGGCGGACTGAAGTTCGTCGCCTCGCCCCGCCACACCGGCTACGTCGACAGCGGCGCCATCGTGAAGTACCTCGCCAAGGTCGCCTCCCGGATGGGCTGGCGCACCGAGGGCCACCCGCCGCCCGCGGGGCCGGCACGCAACGAGGAGGCGTCCGCGCAGCACTCGTCCGAGGCGGTCGTCTCGTGAGCTACGACTTCCGCGGCAAGGTGATCGCGGTGACGGGCGGCGCGGGCGGCATCGGCAGCGCCCTGTGCCGACGCTTCGCCTCCGGCGGCGCGCACTGCGTCGTCGTCGACATCGACGAGGCCAGGGCCCGGAAGGTCGCGGCCGAACTCCCCGGCGCCGGGCACCTCGGGATCGGTTGCGACCTCCTCGACCGCGACGCGGTGGAAGGACTGTTCGACCGGATCGCCACGGACCACGGCCGCCTGGACGTCCTCGTGAACAACGTCGGCATGACCAGCGCCGAACGCTTCGACGTGCGCAGCGTCGAGAGCATCGAGCGAGAGCTCGACCTCAACCTGCTCTCCCCGCTCGTCGCCACCAGAATCGCGATCCCGCTGCTGCGGGCCTCCGAAGACGCCCGGGTCGTCACCACGGTGTCCCTCGGCGGGATCTTCCCGCTCGGCGAGACCCCGATCTACACCGCCTCGAAGTTCGGGCTCCGCGGCGCGATGCTCTCCATCGCGCTCGACCTGCGGGACAAGGGCATCCGGGCCGGCTCGGTCCTGCCGTCGGCGACCGACACCCGGATGCTGCGCCAGGAAGCGGTGGACGGCGGCAATTCGATGCAGTTCCAGGACCCGCCCCAGCAGCCCTCCGACGTCGTCACGGCCGTGGTCGGCCTGCTGGACAGACCCAGGCTCGAGGTCTATCCGCGGCCGAGCGAGTCCCGCCTGGTGCGGCTCGCGATGCTGGCGCCGAATGTGCTGCCCCGGCTCTTCCCGCTGTTCCGCAGGCGCGGCGAGCGAGGCCTGGCGCGCTATCTGGAGGACCTGCGCCGCAGAGGACTGGCACGTCGCACCGACGGCCGTTGGGAACTGGTGGAGGAAGCATGACCAAGCCCCGTACGGCAGTTGATGCGCTGCGCGTCGTCAACCCCGCGACCGGTGAACTGATCGCCACCCTGCCCGCCTCGACCGCGTACGAGGTCAAGCGGGCCGCCGAGCACGCCCAGCGGGTCTTCGAAAGCGGCGTGTGGTCGCGGCGGACACCGCGCGAGCGCGCCGCGGTGCTGTTGCGTCTCGCCGACCTGATGGAGCGCGACGCCGAGATCCTCGCCCATCTGGACAGCGAGGACGCGGGCAAGCCGATCACCGAGTGCCGGACCGGCGACGTACCCGGCGCGATCGAGTCGATTCGCTGGTTCGCGGAGGCCGTCGACAAGGTCTTCGGCCGGATCGCCCCCACCGGGCACGACCAGATGGGGCTGGTGAGCCGGGAGCCCGTCGGGGTGGCCGCGGCCATCCTGCCGTGGAACTACCCCCTGGCCATGGCGAGTTGGAAGGTCGGACCGGCTCTCGCCGCGGGGAACAGCCTGCTGCTCAAGCCCGCCGAGGCGACACCCCGCTCAACCCTGCACCTGGCCGCGCTGGCGGCGGAGGCGGGCCTGCCGGAGGGCGTGCTCACGGTACTGCCCGGTCACGGCGCCGTCGCCGGCACCGCGCTCGCCCGCGACCCGCTGGTGGGGGCGTTGTCCTTCACCGGCTCCACCGCCGTCGGACGGCGCATCCTGGCCGACGCGGCGGAGACCAACTTCAAACGGGTCTCGCTGGAGATGGGCGGCAAGAGCCCGCAGGTGCTGATGCCCGACGCGCTCGGCTTCGGCGACGAGCTCATCGACCACATGATCAAGGCCGCCTTTCTGACGACAGGTCAGAACTGCACGGCCGGCTCGCGGGTGCTGGTCCACTGCGACATCGCCGACGAGGTCACCGCCCGCTTCACCGCCGCCGCGAAGGACCTGGTCATCGGCGATCCGGCCCAACCCACCACCCGGATAGGCCCGTTGATCAGCCATGCCGCCTTCAAGCGGGTCGCCGACGCAGTGGACAGCGCCCGGGCCGCCGGGGCGCAGATCCACACCGCCGGGCTGCCCCACGGCCTGCCGGCGCGGGGTGCCTACTACCCGCCCACGGTGATCACCGGCGCACCCGAGGGCAGCGATGTCCTGACCCGGGAACTGTTCGGTCCGGTCGTCACGATCCAGACCTTCACCTCCGAGGCCGAAGCCGTCCGCAGGGCGAACGCGACCGAGTACGGGCTCGCCGCCTCCGTGTGGACCCGCGATCTCGACGCCGCGTTCCGCCTGGCGCACGGCATTCAGGCCGGTGTGGTCTCCGTGAACGCGTACAGCGAGGGCGACATCACCACCCCCTTCGGTGGCTGGAAGCAGTCGGGGTTCGGCGGCGCGGAGAAATCCACCACCGCCTTCGACCAGTGGACCCGGGAGAAAACGATCTGGATCCGCACCCGTTGAACCCCCACGGCGGCATACGGTCAGGGCTCCCGCTCCCGCAAGTCGTCGCGCAGCTGCAGCGGGGCCACACCGTGCCAGCGGTGCACGGCCCGCCGCAGGGCGCGTACGTCGGAGAAGCCCACCTGGCGGGCCACCTCCCGCAAGGTCAGCCCGGGGCGGCGCAGCAGGTGCTCCACCCGCTCGCGCCGCACCCCGTCGGCCACGGCCTCGTACGTCGTGCCGCACTCGGCCAGCCGGCGGCGCAACGTGCGCTCACTCGAAGCGTGCCGGCGGGCCTGCTCGACGAAGGAGGGGACGGCCGGGAGGCTCTGCGCGATCGAGACCTCCAGCACCTCCAGCAGTTCCTGCTGGTCGCGGCGGGAGGCCATCTCGGCCTCCAGCAGCTCCAGGACGGCGGCGTACGTCACCGGGTCCCGGCCCGGCATGGCCCGCCCGGCCCATCCGCGGGGCATCACCAGACGGTTGCGGTCGGCCGCGAAACGCACCGGACAGCGGAACAACTCCTGGAACAGGCGTGCGTCCCGCGGGGCGGCGAAGGCGAACTCCACCGACCGGGGCGCGAATTCGGCGCCCACGGCCAGCCGGGTCAGCGTGACGACACTGGAGAACGCCTCCTGGACAAGGAAGTCCGCGACGGCCGGATCGAGGGCGGGGTCCGGCAGATCGGCGCGTACGACGTAACCGGTGTCCTCGGCCTCGGCCGACCAGACGACCATCGCCCCCGACAGGTTCTGGAACCGCACCCCCGTCTCCACGGCGTCCCGCAGGGTGTCGCCGGCCATCAGGGCGAGCCCGAGAAGCCCCCAGGAGGTCAGGTGCTGTGCGGCACCGACGCGCAGGCCCAGGTGCTCCGTGCCGGTCAGTTCCACGGCCCGGCGGATCACGGCACTGCCCTGCCGGTACGACACCCGCAGTTCCGCCGAACGCATCACGTCCTCGTCCAGCCCCACGCCCGTCAGCAGCGGCCGCAGGTCGACGCGGTATTCCTCGGCGACCACGGCGAGGTAGCGCAGGATGTTCGGCTGGATGGTCGCCGAGGTGCTGCGGCTGGTTCCGGGATGGTTCGCCGGATCGGGAGCATCGGGCATCGCTTTCCCTCTCACCAGGGCTTTGTGCACCCACTCTAGGCAGCGGGACCCCCACCGGTCGTGGTGCCGGCCGCCGAAGCCCCCCATCCGGCCGCCGACGCCCTGCACCACCTTCCCCCGCCGTCCCTACGGTGGCGGCACCCCGCACCACCCACGATCCGGCCGAGTACGCGCGCGGCCGGAGCCGAGCCCGAACAGCCCGAGAAACGAAGGCGCGGTATGTCTCCCACCCCTCTTCCCGATCTTGAGATGCGGCTCCCGCGGCGGACCGAGCGCAAGGGCCCGCACCCGGGCGCCCGACGCGTGGCCGCCACCGTGTTCGCCGCTCAGGGCGCCGCGGTGGCCGCCGTGTCCACGACGGTCCCCGCCGTCAAGGAACACCTGGGCCTGTCCGCGACGGCGACGACCGCGCTGATCGTCGCCGTCGCGCTGAGCGCGGGCGTCGGCAGCTTCGCCGGGCTGGCCGCGATCCGCCGCCGGGGAGCCGTCGCCGCCATGCGCGGTGCGGTCCTGACCGCCGCCGGCGCACTGCTGCTCATCGGCTGGGCGCCGGAGCAGGCCACCGTGACCGCGGGCTACCTCCTGTTCGGCCTGGCTCTCGGCGGCATCGACGTCTCCGCCAACACCCGCGCCACGGCCGTCGAACGCCACTACGGGCGGAGCATCTTCGCCTCGTTCTACGCCGCCTGGAGCACCGGCGGCGTCGCCGCCGCACTGCTGACCGCGGGCACAGCGCGCCTCGGCTGGCCGCCCAGTGCCATCCTCACCGGGCAGGCCGCCCTCGTCCTGCTCCTGGCCCTGACTCTCCGCACGCACCCCCTGCCCGCCGCTCCGCCGGCCCCGGCGGCCGTGCCGGAGACACCACCGACCGCCCTCGGCCGGGACCTGTGGACCCGGCTCGCCCCCTTCGGCCTCGTCCTCCTGGTCGCGTACGTCGTCGACTCCACCGTCTCCGCGTGGTCGACGGTCTACCTGCACCAGACGCTCGCCGCCGACCTGTCCGTCGCACCCCTCGCGTACGCGGCCTACCAGGTGGGCACGGTCACCGGCCGGGCCTGCGCCGACCACCTCGTCCGCAGAACCGGGCCGGCCGCGGTGATCCGCGCCGCGACTCTTCTCACGGCCGCCGCCCTGGCCGGGATGGCGGCGGCGCCCGGCTGGCCGCAAGCGGTCCTGGCGGCCGGATGCGCGGGCCTGGGCGTCTCCGCGCTCACCCCGCTGTGCCTCGCCTCCGCCGGGCGGCTGCGCCCCGAGGCGGCCGAGGCGGTGCTGGCCCGGCTGAACGTCTTCAACTACCTCGGCGTGATCACCGGCGGAGCCGTCAGCGGGATCCTCGGCTCCACCGGGCACTTCCGTCTCGCCTACGCCGCCCCCGCCGCCCTCGTCCTCGTACTGCTGCTCACCGCTCGCGCCTTTGCCCCGGCCGCGCCGGCTCCGGTGTGACGGAGCCGGCGTGCTCACTTCGGTGGTGGTGTGGCGCGCACGAAGCCCGACTGGTAGGCGATGACGACCAGTTGGGCGCGGTCGCGGGCGTGGAGCTTGGTCATGGCGCGCTGCACGTGGGTGCGGACGGTCAGGGGGCTCACGAAGAGGACTTCGGCGACCTCGGTGTTGGACTTGCCCTCGGCGACCAGGGCCAGCACCTCGCGTTCGCGGGCGGTGAGGGCGGCAAGGCGCTCGGGCGGGGCGAGGTGGGCGCCGGGCTCGGGGGCGGCGAGGAAGCGGGTGATCAGGGTGCGGGTGGCCGTGGCGGACAGGAGGGAGTCGCCGGAGGCCACCGTGCGGATGCCGTCGAGGAGTTCGTCGGCGCCCACGTCCTTGCCGAGGAAGCCGCTGGCTCCGGCGCGCAGGGCCCGGGCGACGTACTCGTCGGTCTCGAACGTGGTGAGGATCAGCACGCGGGTGGCGGCCAGCGCCGGGTCCGCGCAGAGGGTGGTGGTGGCCGCCAGGCCGTCCGTGCCGGGCATACGGATGTCCATGAGGACGACGTCGGGGTGGTGGACCCGGGTGAGCTCGACCGCCTCCTCGCCGTCGGCGGCCTCCGCCACCACCTCCAGGTCGTCGCAGGAGTCGATGAGGATCCGGAACGTCGCCCGCAGCAGGGCCTGGTCGTCGGCGAGCAGGACACGGATGGTCATGTGCGGGGGTCTTCTTCCGATCGGGCGGTGGGGGTGTGCAGCGGCAGCGCTGTCATGACTTCGAAACCGCCGTCGGGGCGACGGCCCGCTCGCAGGTCGCCGCCGACGGACTGGGCGCGTTCGCGCATGCCGATGAGACCGAAGCCGTGCCCCGGGGCAGGAGCGGCGGGGGTCGTCCCGGCTCCGTCGTCGGTGACCGTGATGGTCAGCCGGTCGTGCGTGTAGGCGAGCCCGACCTGCACCGTGGCCGCCGAGGCGTGCTTGGTCACGTTGGTGAGCGCCTCCTGCACGATGCGGAACGCGGTCAGGTCCACGCCCGGTGACAGCGGCCGTACCGTGCCCTCGGTGCTGACGGTGACCTTGACGCCCGCGCTGCGGCAGGCGGCGGTCAGCTCGGGGAGCCGGACGAGCCCGGGGGCCGGCTCCAGCGGGGCGTCGGTGTCATTCGCCTGGCGCAGCAGGCCGACGGTGGTCTTGAGCTCGCGCAGAGCGGACGAGGTGGTGTCGGCGAGTGTGCCGAGGATCCTCTCGGCCTGCTCGGGGTGGCTGCGTGCGAGGTGCTTGGCCGTGCCGGCCTGGGCGTTGGCGAGGGCCATGTGGTGGGCGACGACGTCGTGCAGTTCACGGGCGATGCGCATGCGCTCCTCGGCGACGCGCAGCCGGGCCTCCTCCTCGCGGGAGCGCTCGGCGTAGGTGGCGCGGGCCTGTACGGCCTCCCAGTAGGCGTGCCGGAGCCGGGCCGCGCTGCCGGAGACGACCGGCAGCAGTATCCAGAAGGCGGGGCCGATGGTCCTCAGGATCAGTGGGTGCTCGCCCGGGTCGGCGAGCACGGTGGTCACCGTCATCGTGACGACGGCCCCGCCGAGGAAGAGACGGGTGGTCCTGCGGTCCGTGTGCAGGGCCAGCCAGTACATCGCCGCCATGACCGGGGCGAGCAGCAGCGGGTTGAGCAGATAGCCCAGGACGCTGGCGGCCATGGCGCAGCCGAGGGTGACCACGACGACGGTGCGCGGGTGCCGGCGGTGCCACATGAGAGTCAGACAGGCGAGGCCCGACAGCAGCGCGGAGGGCATGATCCGGTGCGGCTGCTGCGCCCCCGGCGCGCTGAGCGCGGCACCGAGAAGAGCGAATCCGAGCAGCGCCAGCGCGGCCGCCGAGTCGGCGAGGCGCGGATGACGGCCCGAGTACCGCTCCAGGCTGATGGTCATTGCTTTCTCCGGTCGAAGGACTGCGTCCATGGTGGACGACGCCGGGCCCGCACGGGGACGAGGGCGGCGGGTGTCGCCGTACCGCCGACGAGGTCCTGGGCCGCCCCGTGTCGGAGCACGGGCGAGGAGGGCCGCCCGTGTCGTCGCACAGGCGGCCCTCCGGCGCGTGTCCCGGGGGTCAGACGCGCGCCGTCTCCCGGTCGGTGTCGCCGGCCGGGGCCGGGGCGGGATCGGAGTGGCGGGTCAGTGCCTCGCCCTCCACATCGATGTTGGGCAGCGCCTTGTCGAGCAGGCGGGGCAGCCACCAGGCGCGGCCGCCGAGGAGGGCGAGGACGGCGGGCACGAAGGCCATACGGACGACGAACGCGTCGAACAGGACGGCGATGGCGAGCCCGAAGCCGATCATCTTGATCATGGATTCTCCGGCTCCGATGAACCCGGAGAACACCGCCATCATGATCAGCGCGGCCGCGACCACGACCCGGGCGCTGTGCCGGAACCCGGTGGTGATCGCCTGCGCGGGCCGGTCCCCGTGGACGTAGGCCTCCCGCATACGGGCGACGAGGAAGACCTCGTAGTCCATGGCGAGACCGAAGACGATGCCCACCAGGAAGATCGGCATCATGCTCATGATCGGACCGGTCTCCTCGACGCCGAGGAGGCCGGCGCCCCAGCCCCACTGGAAGACCGCGACGACGGAGCCGAGGGCGGCGAGCACCGACAGGAGGAAGCCGGCGGCCGCCTTGATCGGGACGAGGACGGACCGGAAGACCACCATCAGCAGGACGATGGCCAGGCCCACCACCACGATCAGGTACGGGATCAGCGCGTCCTGGACCTTCTGGGCGACGTCGATGTTCACCGCGGTGGTACCGGTGACCTTGAACGTCGCCCCGGTCGTGGAGTCGATCGCCGGGCGTTCGTCACGGATGCTGTGGACGAGGTCCTTGGTCTTCTCGTCGGCGGGCCCGGTGGAGGGGGTGGCGGAGAAGACCGCGGTGTCGCCCGCGGGGTTGAACCGGGCCGGGGAGACGGAGACCACGCCCTCGGTGGCGCCGACCTTCTCGGTGATCGTCCGCACGGCTGCCTTCGCGTCGGGGGCTCCCTTGGCGTCCACGACGATGGTCAGCGGGCCGTTGAATCCGGGTCCGAAGCCGTCCGCGAGGTCGTCGTAGGCGCGGCGCTCGGTGGTCGAGGTGGACTTGGCCTCGTCGCCGGGCATGCCGAGCTGCAGGTCCATCACCGGCAGAGCGACCGCGCCGAGACCCACGACGCTGAGCAGGAGCACGGGGACGGGACGGCGCAGCACGAACCGGGCCCAGCGGCTGCCGCCGTTGTTCTCCCCGCCCGCCTCGGTACGGCCGCGCTTGCGGGAGCGGCGCGAGAGCACGGCGTTCGGCCAGAAGCCGAGCAGGGCCGGGACGAGGGTGAGCGAGATGAGGACGCCGATGACCACGGCGCCCGAGGCGGCCAGGCCCATCTTGGTGAGCATCGGGATGCCGACCACGGAGAGTCCGGCGAGCGCGATGACCACGGTGAGTCCGGCGAAGACGACCGCGGATCCGGCGGTGCCGGCGGCCAGTCCCGCGGACTCCTCGGGCGTGCGTCCCTTGGCGCGTTCCTCGCGGTAGCGGGAGACGATGAACAGGGCGTAGTCGATGCCGCAGGCCAGGCCCAGCATGCTGGCCAGTGTGCCGGTGGTCGCGGACAGGCCGAAGACACTGGCCAGGGCCATGATCGACGCCGTGCTGATGCCGACGCCGAGGACAGCGGTCAGCAGCGGGAGCCCTGCCGCGGCCATCGACCCGAAGGTGATCAGCAGCACGAGGGCGGCGATGGCGATGCCGATGGCCTCGGCGCTGCCGCCTGCCGCGGGCTTGGTGGCCAGCGCGTCGCCGCCCACCTCGACGGTCAGGCCCGCGTCCCGGGCCTGGTCGACGGCGCTCTCCAGGTGCTGCTTGCTGGTGTCGGTGAGGTCGTCGGCCTTGGTCTTGAAGCTGACGGTCGAGTACGCGGTCGAGGCGTCCTTGCTCACCGCCTTCGCCTGGAAGGGGTTCACCGCACCGGAGACCTGTGAGCCGTCGGAGGCCTCGGTCACGAACTTCTCGATCACCGCCCGGTTGTCGGTCGCGGTGACCTTCTGCCCGTCGGGGGCGACGAACACGACTCGGGCACCGGCGCCGTTGGCCGCCGAGCCCGGGAACCGCTGCTCCAGCAGGTCGAACGCCTTCTGGGATTCGATACCGGACATGGAGGACGCCTCGTCGGGGGCGGCGGGCGCGGTGGCCGCGCCCGCGCCGACGGCGCCGAGCACCGCCACCCAGAGCAGGGCGACATACCAGCGCCGCCGGAAGGCCAGACGGCCCAGCCGATAGAGGAAAGTAGCCATGGGGCGGAGGTCTCCACATCTGATTCGGGAACCTCTCAAGGCTCCCGTCAGGACCCCCGCCCCGTCGTCGTGCGCCTGCCGACAATCCGGCGTACTGAGATCGCAGTACACGGCGCCCGTCCCGTACCTCTCAGGGCGGAGACGACGCCGGGGACGAAGACGGGGACGGCGGGGCGCGTCAGACCACGACGACCCGGATCCCGGCGTCCTCGAAGCGGTGGACCGTGTCCTCGTCCACCGCCGCGTCGGTCACCAGCGTGTTCACCGACTCGGCGGCGCAGATCCGGGCGAAGGCACGCCGGCCCAGCTTGCTGGAGTCGGCGGCGACGACCACACGCTCGGCGCGCTCGCACAGCAGCCGGTTGATCGCGGCCTCCGCCTCGTCGTGGGCGGCGGCGCCGTGCTCGACGTCGAAGGCGACGACACCGAGCACGGCCACGTCGAGGGTGATCTGGCCGAGGACGCCGTCCGCGAGGGGGCCGATCAGCTCGTACGACTGCGGACGTGCGACCCCGCCCGTCACCACGATCTTGAACTGAGGGCGTACGGCCAGCTCGTTGGCGATGTTGAGCGCGTTGGTGACCACGGTGAGCGCGGGGGAGCCGGACGTGAGATCACTGCGCACGGCCAGCGCCCGGGCCACCTCGGTGGTGGTCGTTCCGCCGGTGAGGCCCACTGCCTCGCCGGGGGCGATGAGATCGGCCACCGCCTTGGCGATGCGTTGTTTCTCGGAGGCGTGGCGGGCGGTCTTGTAGCGCAGCGGCAGCTCGTAGGAGACGCCGTGCACGACCGCGCCGCCCCGGGTGCGCACGAGCATCTGCTGCTCGGCGAGCTGGTCGAAGTCGCGCCGGATCGTCGCGGCGGACACGGCCAGCTCGGCCGCGGCCTCCTCGACGTCCAACCGGCCCCGCTCCACGAGCAGTTCCAGCAGGGTCTTCCAGCGGGCGTCGCGCGACATCCGCACTCTCCGTTCCTCGATCCTCCGCGACCCTAGCGCACCCTCCACTTCCCCCCGAATGCTTGATTGTGATTGAAAGACCCCTATATCTTGCAAGAACAAGCATCGCTGGGAGGGGTACGGCATGACCCATGTCGAGAACGAGCTGAACAGTCAGCCCGAGTGCTGGATCCGCGCCGCAGAGGAGGCAGGGGCGCAGGGGGCCGCGCTGCCCGAGGCGGGGGAGCGGGTCGCGATCGTGGGGTGCGGCACGTCGTTCTTCATGGCGCAGGCCGTCGCCGTACTGCGCGAACAGTCCGGGCAGGGCGAGACGGACGCCTTCGCCGCGTCGGAGTTCCCCGAAGGCCGCACCTACGACCGGGTGGTCGCCCTCACCCGGTCCGGCACCACCACCGAGGTTCTCGAACTCCTCGGGCGCCTGAAGGGGCGTACACCCACGACGGCGATCACCGCTGACCCGCACACACCCGTGATGCGGTCCGCCGATCACCTGGTCGTGCTCGACTTCGCGGACGAACAGTCCGTCGTGCAGACCCGGTTCGCGACCAGCGCCCTGACGCTGCTCCGCGCCCACCTCGGGCTGCACTCCGACGCCGTCGTCGCCGACGCGCGCACCGCGCTCGCGGCCCCGCTGCCCGAAGGGCTGGTGGACTGCACGCAGTTCACCTTCCTCGGCCGCGGCTGGACGGTCGGTCTGGCCAACGAGGCCGGCCTCAAGATGCGCGAGGCCTCACTGGCGTGGACCGAGGCCTACCCGGCGATGGAGTACCGGCACGGGCCCATCAGCATCACCACCCGTGACACCGCCACCTGGATGTTCGGCGAGGCGCCCGACGGACTGGCCGAACAGGTCGGTGCCACCGGCGGGTTGTGGGTGGCCGGTGGCCTCGACCCGCTCGCCGAACTCGTCCGCGCCCAGCGGCTGGCCGTGGCCCTCGCCGCGGCACGTGGACTGGACCCGGACCGGCCCCGGCACCTCACGCGCTCCGTGATCCTCGACTCCGCCGCTCACTGAAATCACTGAAACCGGCGCCGCAGAGCCGTCCGAAGCGTGCTGCAGAGCTCTCTGCAGCCGGCTGTACAGCCATCCGCAGCCCAACCGGGTTCGCTGAAAAAGGAGATGCCGCCGTGTCCCTCGCAGCAACGAGTGAGCTGGTCACCGGGGCCGCCCGGGCGCGGTCCGCGGTGGCCGCGTTCAACATCATCACGCTGGAGCACGTCGAGGCCGTCATCGCGGGCGCCGAGTCGGTGAACGCTCCCGTCGTCCTCCAGGTCAGCGAGAACGCGGTCAAGTTCCGCTACGGACGCCTGCTCCCACTGGCCCGTGCCGCGGCCGCGGCCGCCGAACGCGCTTCGGTCCCCGTCGCCCTGCACCTCGACCACGTGCAGAGCGACGACCTGCTGCGGCAGGCGCCCGACGCCGGATTCAGCTCCGTGATGTACGACGCCTCGTGCCTGCCGTACGAGGAGAACCTCGCCGCCACCCGGGCCGCCGCCGACTGGGCGCACGCCCAAGGGCTGTGGATCGAGGCCGAGTTGGGGCAGGTCGGCGGCAAGAACGGCACGCCAACGCTTGACGCGCACGCCCCGGGCTCCCGTACCGACCCCGCCGAGGCCCGCTCCTTCGTGGCCGACTCCGGAGTGGACGCCCTCGCCGTCGCCATCGGCAGCTCGCACGCCATGACCACGCGCACCGCCACCCTCGACCACAACCTGCTCAAGCGCCTGTCCGCCGCCCTGGACGTGCCCCTCGTCCTGCACGGCTCCTCCGGAGTGCCCGACACCGAACTGGCGGCCGCCACCGCGGGCGGCATCGCCAAGGTCAACATCGGCACGGCACTGAACATCGCGATGACCGGCGCGATCCGGGAGTACCTCGCCGCCCACCCCGAGGCGGTCGACTCGCGCACCTACCTCAGTGTGGGACGGGAGGCGATGGCACAGGCGGTCGGGCACCTCATCGGCGTACTGAGAGGCTGACTACCGCTGCTCCTCCAGCTTCTCGAAGAAGAACTCGTGCTTGAGGAACGACACGTCGTACTCGTGACCCGGATTCGGCGGGATCAACTGCGCCGCCTGGAACAGCCTCCAGCCGTCCTCCAGGGCGTGCACGCCGGACTTGTACGGGGGTTCGTCACTGTCCCCGGTGGTGGGCGAGGTGCGGCCGGTGCCGTCGTAGACGGACCAGCCGACCACCTCCGAGTCCAGCGCGGAGGTGGCCAGGTAGAGAACGAGAACCTGCTGACGGATGCTCATGCGACCTCTCCTTGCGGGCGGTTGGAGACCCGGGTCACCCAGTACTCCATGTCGAACGAGTCGTCCCCGGTGAGGGACCGCCACCACAGCACGCGGTTGTAGGCCTCCAGGCGGCCGGTGGCGTGCTCGTACCACGGGAACATCGTCGAGAGCTCCTCGGTGACGCGCGGATCACCGAGGTCCGAGGTGTCCCACAGGCGTTGCTGGCGCACGGTCGGGTTGAAGCGGATCTTGAACATGTAGCGAACCGCGTCGCTGTCGTTGCGCCGCCCGCCGTGCCACAGTCCATGGTGCAGAAACACCACAGTGCCGGCGGGGCACACGAGCCGGTTCTGCCCGCGCAGGTTCTGGTAGCGACCGGTGTCCGACTCGTTCGTACGCCGTAGATGGCTGCCCGGCACACTCAGTGTGCCGCCCATGTCGAGGGTGACGTCCTGCGGGTAATACATCAGCTGGACGTCGAAGGCATCGGTGCGGACATCGATGATCGCGTCCCCGTGCAGCGGCTGCGCGTGCCCCTCGCGGGGATCGCGGACGTGCACGGCATGGTGGTCGACGGTGGGGCCGGGGCCTACGAGACTGTGCAACGCGCCTGCCACGTCGGGGATGTCCAGCAGACGGCGGACGAACGATCCCTCCGGGTAGGCGTCCGGAACGCCGCTGCCGTAAGGGACGCCCGGCACGCCCTCGCGCAGCACCTCGATGGCCTCGGCGTTCAGCTCCGCCGGGACCACCGCGTCCAGCCGCAGCGATCCGTGGGACACGAAGTGCGCCATCCGGACCGAACTCAGGAGTCTGGTGTGGATCATGGCGTTGGTCTGGGTCATGGCTGAAACGTAGGACCCGCGCTGTCGTCGGCGCGTTGGCCCGGCTCCTCACTACTGGTAATTTCTCACCATGCTGGAGACGGAGATCCACCTCGGCGAACCTCCCGTCGTCGAGAATCTCGGCGTAGGTGTGCACGGCGTCGCGAGCGGCACGGACGTCTTCCGCCTCCCGGAGCTGTGGCAGCTGCACCTCTACCAGTACGACGCCGACCTGACCGTCGACGGCACGGCGCACCTCATCCGCCCGGGCCGGGTGAGCCTCGTGCCGCCCGGCGCCACGGTCCGCTACCGCTACCAGGGCCGCTCGGAACACCTCTACGCCCACCTGCGCATCGCCCCCGTCGGCCCACCGCGCACCGTGCCGGTGGTCCAGGACACCGGCCCCGAGCTCTCCTCCCTCTCCGGCCTGCTGCTTCGAGCCGTCGCGGCGGCCCCAGGAGCCCCCGAACACACCCGCGCCGAGATCTGGACCGCCCTGTGGCGCGTCGCCCACCTGCGCCCGGCGGCCACCACGCCGAGCGGCCCGCACCCCGCCGTCAGCACGGCGATCGCCCACATCGAGGCCCGCCTCGCCACCGCGCTCACCGTCCCGGAGATCGCCCGCGCCGCCGGGGTCTCCCACAACCACCTCACCCGCCTCTTCCGCACCGAGACCGGCACCACCGTCGTCGCCTACATCCGCCGCCGCCGGCTGGAGCGCGCCCACCACCTGCTGCGCGCCTCCACCCTCTCCATCCCCGCGGTGGCCGCTTCCGTCGGGATTCCCGACCTCCAGGCCTTCAACAAGGCGTGCCGCCGTGAGCTGGGCGGCTCACCCCGGGCGCTACGGAGCACCCCGGCCCCCGTGTGACCACGAGCCCGCCCCGTCATGATCGATCGGGCCGTCGGCACCGTGCATAGCCGAGCGCAGACGGGTACCCGCACCGGTACCCGTGCCGAACCAAGGAGTTCTCCGATGAGCACAGTGAAAGAGACCATCGAGGTCGATGCGCCGGTGCATGCCGCGTACAACCAGTGGACACAGTTCGAGGAGTTCCCGAAGTTCATGGAAGGCGTCGAGGAGATCAGGCAGCTCGACGACCGCCACAACCACTGGACCACCAAGGTCGGCGGAGTGCGGCGCGAGTTCGACACCGAGATCGTCGACCAGCTTCCCGACGAGCGGATCACCTGGCGAACGATCAGTGGCGACACCCAGCAGAAGGGCACGGTCAGGTTCCAGCGCGTGGACGACACCCACACGCGCGTGGAAATGGTGATGGACATCGAGCCGACCGGCGCCGCCGAGAAGGTGGCCGACTGGACCAACACCATCGACCGCCGTATCAAGGGCGACATGCGGCGCTTCAAGGACTACATCGAGTCCCGAGGCGGCGAAACGGGAGCCTGGCGCGGGCGGATCCGACCTGGCGGCTGACGCTTGGGCCGGCGGCGGGCGGGGGAGTTCCCG
>NZ_JBEXDZ010000141.1:0-24603 GCF_040606085.1 Streptomyces sp. NPDC005485
GGCGCCGTCGGCGCCGCGCTGCCCGCACTGATGCGGATGGCCGCGCTGGGCCCCCGCCCCTGACCTGGCACGCCGGACCTCCCCCCGCGCGAAGGGAACTCCCATGGCAGACACGCACCTCCCGCCGGCACCCACCCCGATCCACGTCGACGACAGCGTGCTCGACGACCTCAGGACGCGTCTGCGGCTCACCCGCCTGCCCATCGACGCGGGCAACGAGGACGGGTACTACGGCGTCCGCAGCTCCTACCTGAAAGAGCTGGTCGACCACTGGCTCCACGGGTACGACTGGCGCAAGGCCGAGGCCGCGATCAACGCGTACGAGCACTACCGCGTGACCGTGGACGGAGTTCCCGTCCATTTCATGCGCAAGCCCGGCGTGGGCCCGGACCCCGTTCCGCTCATCCTGAGCCACGGCTGGCCGTGGACCTTCTGGCACTGGTCCAAGGTGATCGACCCGCTCGCCGACCCCGCCGCTTTCGGGGGCGACGCCGCCGAGGCCTTCGATGTGATCGTGCCCTCCCTGCCGGGGTTCGGGTTCTCCACTCCGCTGCCGGACCACCCGGAGATGAACTTCTGGAAGGTCGCGGACCTGTGGCACACGCTGATGACCGTGGTGCTCGGGCACGAGAAGTACGCGGCCGCCGGCTGCGACATCGGCGCACTGATCACCGGCCAGCTCGGGCACAAGTACGCCGATGAACTCCTCGCGATCCACATCGGCTCGGGCCTCAGGCTCGACTTCTTCAACGGCGACCGCGCCTGGGACTTCAGCGGCGGCCGGCCGATCCCCGAGGGCCTGCCCGAGAGCGTCCACCGCCAAGTCCTGGACTTCGACCGGCGTTTCGCCGTGCACCTGGCCGCCCACATGCTCGGCTCCAGCACGCTCGCCCCGGGCCTCAGCGACTCGCCCGTCGGTCTGCTCGCCTGGATCCTGGAGCGTTGGACGAAGTGGAGCGACAGCCACGGCGACGTCGAGAGCGTCTTCTCCAAGGACGATCTCCTCACCCACACCATGATCTTCTGGGTGAACAACGCCATCGGCACGTCGATGCGCTACTACGCCAACGCCAACCGCTACCCGTGGAGCCCGTCGCACGACCGCCGTCCGGTCGTCGAGGCCCCGACCGGCATCACCTTCGTGGGCCACGAGAACCCGCCCGGCGTCACCACCGAGCGGCGCGTCCAGAACTTCCTCGACTCGGACCGCGCCGGCTGGTACCACCACGTCAATCTCACCGCGCACCCCGAGGGCGGCCATTTCATCCCCTGGGAACTGCCCGGAGGGCTGGGTCGACGACCTGCGCCGCACCTTCCGCGACCGGCGTCGGCGGTAGGGCGCGGGGCGGTCAGTCGCGGGTCACGGCGAGCACGATCTTGCCCCGGTTGTCGCGCCGCGCCAGCCGCTCATGGGCCTCACGTGCCCGCTCCAGCGGAACGACCGTCTCCACCGGCACACGATACGTGCCGGCGGCGACGCGCTCGGCGATCTCCCGCATGTCCGCGCGCGGATCGTAGCCGTGGATCTGCAGGTTGGTGAGCTGGAAGCCGAGGACGGAAGCGTTCTTCGGGTAGAAGTCGCGGGTGTCGACGGTGCTCGGCTCCAGGGCGACGTTGGCGAGGGCGACCACCCGCCCGCCGTGCCCGACCTGGCGCAGACTGCGTCCGAAGGCGCGACCGCCGACGGTGTCCAGGACGACGTCCGCACCGCGCCCCTCGGTCAGCCGCAGCACCTCGTCGACCTCGGCGTCGTCGGGGTGCACGGAGCTGTCCACGGCGGCGTGGGCGCCGAACGCCGCGGCCCAGGCGGTCTTCTCCGGTGAACCGGCCAGCGCGATGACGCGCGCTCCGGCCTCGGCGGCGATCTGCACGGCAGCGCTGCCGACCCCGCTCGCGGCGGCCTTCACGACCACGGTGTCGTCCTTGGTGACCTTGGCCAGGTGGCGCAGGCAGTACCAGGCGGAGAGCCAGGCCACGGGGAGCGCGGCAGCCTCCGTGAGATCCAGGCCCTCCGGCACCACGGCCACCTGTTCCGCGGGTACGGCAGCCAACTCGGCGTAGAAGCCGGGTGCGTTCACGCCGTCCAGGGCCATCACCCGCTGCCCGACCCCGATCCCGGTCACCCCGTCCCCGACCGCGACGACGGTGCCGGCGGCCTCCACGCCCGGGATGAGCGGCGGGCGCCCGGCCCGGTGGTAGACCCCGGCGCGGATGAGCGCGTCCGCCCGGTTCACGCCCGCCGCGGCGACCCGCACCAGCACCTGGCCGGGTCCGGCCACCGGGTCGGGCACCTCCACCGGCACCAGCACCTCGGGTCCGCCGAACTCCTCGATCCGCACCGCACGCATACCGCACCTGCCTTCTCGTGGCGACACCGGAGCGGCACACCCCGACTCACAGGGCGGCGACACCGGTTGAACTGGTGTCAGCCTGCGACACCCGATGAACCGGTGTCAAGCGGTAGGCTCAGCTCATGCCCCGCGAATCCGCCGCCCCTACGGCGGCCACCGCCGACCCGATGCTCGCGTTCCCGTTCATCGGCGGGCGCCCGTGCCTGGACTTCATCGCCACGCTCGGCCGCCGCTACGGCACCCCCGTCGAGCGGCTGACCGACCCCGACGCCCTGATCCGCTGGATCGACGAGGCGGGCCTGAGCACGGCGTCCGGCACGGACGACGAGCCCGCAGGGGCCACCGCCCGCGACCTCACGCAGGCGCGCACGCTGCGCGAGGCCCTCCACCGACTCGTCCGCGCCGCGATGGACGGGGTGCCGCCGGATCCCGCCGATGCCGCCCTGGTCAACGAGGAGGCCGGCCGCCCCGATCTCGCCCCCCAGCTCGCGGAGTCGGCGAAGCCGCGGCCGCCGCTGCGCTGGCAAGCGGACCATGGGGCGCCCGCGGCCCTGGCCACCGTGGCCCGTGACGCCGTCCTCCTCGTCACCGGCCCCCTGCTGACGAGGGTCAAGAAGTGCGAGAACCCGGCCTGTTCGCTTCTCTTCCTCGACGACTCCCAGGCCCGCCGCCGCCGCTGGTGCTCCATGGACCGCTGCGGCAACCTCGCGAAGGTCGCCGGCTACCGGTCCCGCAGCCGCGCCACCTCCACCGAGTGACAGCGCAGACCTCGCACCGCGCCGGCCGCAGGCGGTGGCGCACCCGCGTGGTGTAGCGGGCTACACCACCGGTCGGGGAGGGCGCTCCCTCGTGACGACGCCCGGGAAACGGGATCGTTGATCTCGCAAGGCCAGTGGCTCCCGATCGGGAAGCCCGCCGCTGCCCCGAAAGGAAACTCCCGTGAAGGCGCTGCTCTCCTCCCGGCCCGTCCTGTGGTTCCTGTTCCTGTTCAACCTGGTCGTCGCCGTGGCCGCCCCGTTCGTCGTCGATGGCACGCAGGGCCTGATCACCAGCGCCGGTATGGGCGTGGTGTCGTTGGGAGCGGGCGTCAGCCTCTTCCGGGGCCCCGCCCGGCCCGAGCATGCCTGACCCCGCTGCGACAGACGCGCCACCGGAATCGAAAGCTTGCTTGACTTAAGTAACTCGAATATGATTGCCTAACTCAAGCAAAATAGGACGGGCGCCTTGAGCGGAGGCGCCCCGTGCACCGAATCCCGTGGGGACGGGGGCGGTGCACTCCTCGGGCCCGGCGACCGGAAGCACTCCCCCCGTCCGGAGCCGGGCCCGAGGGCACACCGACGACGAACGTCTCCCCGGACCACCTCCCGGCCCAAGGCACCACGGCCCCGGCTCAGCTGCCGCGAGCGCCGAGCCCGCACCGCGAAGTGCGCCACCAGACCCCCGCACCACGAAGAAGGAGGGCCTCCCCATGGCCACGATGAAGTCCGTTCGGACCGGTGCCGTCGGCAAGGTCGACGTGGTGGACGTCGAGCGTCCAGCACCGGGCCCGAAGGACGTTCTGATGAAGGTCCGCGCCTGCGGCATCTGCGGCACCGACGCCACCTTCCTGCACATGGGCGGCATGCCGGCACGCGGGCACGCGGGCGGCGAGCTGATCCCCGTGGCCCTGGGCCATGAGCCGGCCGGCGAGATCGTCGAGGTGGGCGCCGAGGTCACCGACCTGAAGGTGGGCGACCGCGTGGTCGTCAACCCGCAGGCCGCCCCCACGGGAATCATCGGCTGCGGCGGGAAGTTCGGCGCCATGAGCGACCACCTGCTCATCGAGAACGCCGTCGTCGGTACGAGCGTGGCGGTGTTCCCCGAGACGATGCCGTTCGCTGTTGCCGCGCTCAACGAGCCGATGGCGGTGGCCCGGCACGCCGTCAACCGCTCCCGGGCCACCTCCACCGACAAGGTCGTCGTCTTCGGCGCCGGGCCCATCGGGCTGGGCGCCACGATCTGGCTCAAGCTGCGCGGCGTACAGCACGTGGTCGTGGCCGATGTCATCCCCGAGCGCCTGGAGACCGCGCTCGCCGTCGGCGCCGACGCCGTCATCAACTCCGCCACCGAGGACATCACCGCCCGGCTGACGGAGTTGCACGGTGCCGCGGCCAACGCACTCGGCCAGCCCCGCGCCGGCACCGACCTCTACCTCGACGCCGCCGGCGCCCCCGCCGTCTTCGACGCCACCGTCGCCTCCGCCAAGTGGGGCGCCAGGATGGTCATGGTCGCCGTACAGAAGAAATCCGGCGCCATCGACCTCGGCGGCATGCTCCGCAGCGAGCTCACCCTGATCGCCTCCCAGGGCTACCCCACCGAGATCTTCGAGGTCACCCCCGAACTCGCGGAACACCAGGAGCGGTTCGCCCGGCTCATCAGCCACCGGGTGCCGTTCTCCGAGGTCGAGCAGGCCTTCGAGCTGGTGCTGACGCCCGGGGCCGCGGAGAAGGTCGTCGTCACCTTCGACGAGTAGCCGGGCCCGCGGCCGGCGAGAGCGACCCCTTCCACGGAGCGGCCCCTTCCACGGTTCACCGAAGGGGTCGCGGCCGGTCGGAGCCACTGCGGACGCCCCTCGGGCAGGAACCCCACTTTCATGATCCAGCGCTTGCAGCGGTACCTGAGCTGCCACCCTCGTGTCGTCGACGCGGCGGTCGCCGTCGCACTTCTCGCCGGTTCCCTTCCGGGGAGCATGGTCTCGCTCCAGGGCGGCGCCCCGGGAATTCCGTGGTGGCCCGGCCTGCTCATGACCGGTGTGTCCTGCACGGTCCTGCTGTGGCGCCGCTCCCGCCCCCGCACCGCGGTGGCACTGAACCTCGTGTGCGCCGCGGCCGGGATCGCGCTCGGTTACCTCGTCACGGCCCTGCTGCTGGGCCCTCTCATGGTCGCGTTGTACGCGCTGGCCGTCCGCACGGGCCGGCGCACCGCGAACACCTTCGCCTTCACCGGCGTCGCCCTGCTGATCGGCACGGCGCTGCTCGCCGGTCCCGACGACGAACCGCTGGTCCTCAAACTGCTCAGCCCCGCGTTCTGGCTGCTGCTGCCCACCTCGCTGGGCACGGTGACCCGGCTGCGCGGGGCCTACCTGGAGGCCGTACAGGCCCGCGCCGAGCACGCCGAACGCAGCCGGGAGGAGGAGGCCCGGCACCGGGTCACCGAGGAGCGCATGCGTATCGCCCGCGATCTGCACGACGTGGTCGCCCACCACCTGGTGCCGGCGAACATCCAAGCCGGCACGGTGGCCCGCTTCCTGCGCACGCGACCGGAGGAGGCCGAGAGGATCGTCTCCGAGCTCACGGGCACCACCTCCGTGGCGCTGCGCGAACTCAAGGCCACCGTCGGCCTGTTGCGCGACGCGAATGACACGACAGGCTCCGCGGAGGACACCCCGGGCCTCGCTCGACTCCCGGACCTGGCCGCCTCGTTCGAGGGCGCCGGGCTGACCGTCACGGTCACCAGCGAAGGAGAGCCCCGGCCGCTCTCCGCCGGGGCGGACCTCACCGTGTACCGCGTCGTGCAGGAGGCGCTCACCAACGTCACCAAACACGCCGTCACCCGCACGGCCGAGGTACGGCTCACCTACTCCCCCGACCGGCTGGGCATCACCGTCACCAACGGCGGGCGCGGCAGACGCTCCGACTCCGCTGTCCCGAACAGCGGTTACGGTCTCGTCGGCATGCACGAGCGCGCCCGCTCCGTCGGCGGCCGGCTGCGGGCCCGCCCCCGCCCGGAGGGGGGTTTCGAGGTCGTCCTGCAACTGCCGCTGGAGCACCGCCCTGCCGAGGAGTTCGCGGTGACGTGAACCGGCCCCATGCCCGCCGATCGTCGGCTCAGGCGACGGTGGTGCCTTGCCGGTGGGCGCGGATGATGTCCGCGTACCGGTGTCCGCTGGCCTTGATGGTGCGCCGCTGGGTCGGGTAGTCGACGTGGACGAGGCCGAAGCGCTTGTCGTAGCCGTAGGCCCATTCGAAGTTGTCCAGCAGCGACCAGGCGTAGTAGCCCGCGAGCGGCGCCCCCTTGCGCAGGGCGCGGGCGCAGGCGGCCAGATGCTGCTCCAGGTAGCGGGTCCGTCCGGGGTCGTCGACGGCGCCGTCGGGGTCGACTCTGTCCGGAAAGGCGGAGCCGTTCTCGGTGACGTAGAGCCGCCGTACGCCGTAGTCGTCGGTGAGGCGGAGCAGCAGGGCCTCCAGGCCGTCGGCGTCGATCTGCCAGTCCATGCCGGTCCGCGTCACGTCCGGCAGACGGATCTCGCGCGCGTACGGCACGGGTCCGGCGGGGTCGTCGGCGATGGTGGCGGGGAAGTAGTAGTTGAGGCCGTGCCAGTCCAGGGGCGCGGCGATGGTCGCCAAGTCACCGGAGCGCTCAGGCAGTTCGATCCCGTAGAGCTCGCGCATGTCGGCGGGGAAGCCTCTGCCGTACACGGGGTCGAGCCACCAGCGGTTGGTGTGTCCGTCCATGCGCGCGGCCGCGGCGATGTCCTCGGGGCGGCAGGAGGCCGGCTCGATGGTGGAGTGGTTGGTGACGAGGCCGATCTGTGCGCCGGGGGCCGCCGCGCGGATCGCCTGAGCGGCTAGGCCATGGCCGAGCAGCAGGTGATAGGAGGCGCGGACGGCGGCGGTCAGGTCGGTGAGCCCGGGGGCCATCCGGCCTTCGAGATGGCCGATCCATGCGGAGCACAGCGGTTCGTTGAGGGTGGCCCATTGGGAGACGCGGTCGCCCAGCCGTGCGGCGACCACGGAGGCGTAGGCGGCGAGGTGTTCGGCGGTGTCCCGTTCGGTCCAGCCGCCGCGGTCCTGGAGGGTCTGGGGAAGGTCCCAGTGGTAGACCGTGACGCTCGGGGTGATCCCGGCGGCGAGCAGGGCGTCCACCAGGCGGTCGTAGAAGTCGAGGCCCTTGGCGTTCACGGGCCCGTCGCCGCCGGGTACGACGCGGGGCCAGGCGATCGACATGCGGTAGGCGTCGGTGCCGAGGCGCCGCATCAGTGCGATGTCCTCGGGCCAGCGGTGGTAGTGGTCGCAGGCCACGTCGCCGTGGTCGTCGCCCGCGACCTTGCCGGGTGTGTGGGAGAAGGTGTCCCAGATCGAGGGGGCCCGTCCGTCCTCCGTGACCGCTCCCTCGATCTGGTAGGCGGATGTGGCGGTGCCCCAGGCGAAGTCGTGGGGGAAGGCGGCGAGATCTATCGACTCGGGCAGTTCGGACACGAAGAACCTCTCGGCAGGGGTGGGTGAACGAGCGGGCGGGGGTGGGGAGTTACTTCACCGCGCCCGCGGTGAGGCCGGCGACGAGGTAACGCTGCAGCAGCAGGAACCCGGCGACCACGGGGACGCTGACGACGAGCGAGGCGGCCATGATCTGGTTCCAGTAGACGTTGTTGAGCGTGGAGTAGCCCTGGAGGCCGACGGCGAGCGTGCGGGTGGCGTCGTTGGTCATGACGGAGGCGAAGAGCACTTCCCCCCAGGCGGTCATGAAGGCGTAGACGGCGACCGCGACGATGCCGGGGATCGCGGCCGGTACGACGACGCGGAACAGCGCGCCGAGCGGTCCGCAGCCGTCCACCAGCGCCGCCTCGTCCAGGTCGCGCGGCACCGAGTCGAAGTACCCGATCAGCATCCAGATCGAGAACGGCAGCGAGAAGGTCAGATAGGTGAGGATCAGCCCGCCGCGCGAGCCGAACAGGGCGATGCCGGTGGCGTTGCCGATGTTGACGTAGAGGAGGAACAGCGGGAGCAGGAAGAGGATGCCGGGGAACATCTGCGTGGACAGCACGGTGACCGTGAAGGTGCGCTTGCCCCGGAACTCGTAGCGGCTGACGGCGTACGCGGCGAAGACGGCGATCACCACCGAGCAGACCGTCGCCGCTCCCGCCACGATCAGCGAGTTCACGAAGTACCGGGCGAGCGGGATCGTCGACCAGATGTCGATGTACGGGCGCAGGGTCAGGCCGCTCGGCATCCAGCGGAACTTCCCCGAGACATCCGCGAGCGGCTTGAGCGAGCTGGACACCATGACGTAGACCGGGAGCAGCACGAACCCGGCGAGCAGGGTGAGGAAGATCCGCCGGGACCAGAAGAAGGAGCGCGGCGGGGCCATCGGCGAGCGGGGCGTGGGCGCCCTGGTGGAGGCCTCAGACATCGGCCGTCTTCCTTCCCCGGGAGGTCAGCAGGAGGTAGCCGCCCGTCACGGCGAGCAGGAACAGCAGCAGCAGGACGGACATGGCGGAGCCGGTGCCGAAGTTCCAGGTGCCGAACGACGCCTGGTAGATGTGGACCGAGATCAGGTCCGCGGCCTCGGGAGCGGACCTGCCGAAGAGCACGTACGGCGTGTTGAAGTCGTTGAACGTCCACAGGAACAGGACCAGCACGAGGACCTGGTTGACCGGGCGCAGCGACGGCAGGGTGATGCGGCGGATCCGCTGCCACATGCCCGCCCCGTCGAGGGCGGCCGCCTCGTACAGTTCGCCCGGGATGTTCTGCAGGCCGGCCGTGACGATGAGGAACGCGAACGGCCAGCCCTTCCACACCGACACGGTGAGCAGGGCGTAGAAGCTGTTGTCGCCGATGAGCCAGAAGGACGGCTTGTCGGTGAGGTGCAGCTGGTCGTGCAGGACGTGGTTCACCAGGCCGTTGTCGTGCTGGAACATGAACACCCAGGTGATGACGGCCGCGTAGACCGGCAGGGCGTACGGCACCAGGAACAGGGCCCGGAGCAGGCCGCGGCCGCGGAAGGTGTCCTGCATGTACAGCGCGGCCGCCGTGCCGATCAGCCAGCACAGGGCGACGGACAGCAGGGTGAAGGCGACGGTGACGAGGAACGAGTGGAGCAGTGCCTCGCCCACCGGTGCGCTGAAGTCCACCGACACCTTGTAGTTGTCGAGGCCGGTCCAGGGCGCGGTGCCCCAGTCGCGGATGTAGAACTGCGTGAGCTCCTTGAAGCTCATCACGATGCCGATCACCATCGGGACGAGGTGGACGAGGAGTTCGAGGACCAGGGCGGGCAGGAGCAGCAGGTAGGGCAGTCCGATGCGGCGGATCCGCCCGGGGCGGCGGGGGCCGCGCGCCGCACCCGGGGGTTCCTTGTGCACGGCCTTCGCACCGGCCTCGGTGGGGACAGTGGTCGTCATGGGGTGCCTGTGCTCACTTCTTGGGCATCTGCTGCTGGGCCTTTTCGAGTTCGGCCTTCACCGAGGCGGTGGTCACCGGGCGTCCGGCGGCCGCGTCGGCGAACAGGTTCTTGACGGCGGTGCCGATGGCGGTCTCGAACTGGGACTCGTCGGCGACCTGCGGAAGCGCGGCGGCGCTGGCCGCGAGGGTCTCCTTCAAAACGGCGTTCGCCGGGGTGTTGAAGGCGGCCTGCGACTGCGCGGTCCGCACCGGCGGGATCGAGCTGTACGCGGTGTTGAGGATCTTCTGCTCGGCGTCGGAGGTCATGAACTTCACGAACTTCGTGGCACCGTCGAGGTTGTCGGTGTTCTTGAAGACGGCCAGGTTGATGCCCGCGACCATCGAGTTGACGTTCGTGCCCGTTCCCGGGGTGCCGGACTGCACGGGGACCGGAGCGATGCCGTACGCGTCCTGACTCATGCCCTGGGAGGCGAGGTTGGCGGACGCGCCCTGCCACAGCAGCATGGCGTTCTTGCCCTTGGCGAAGTCGCTGACGGACTGGTTCTGCGCGTACTCGGCGTTGCCGGGCGCGATGATCCTGTCCTTGGCCATCAGGTCGACGTACTGCTTGACCGCGCTGACCACGCCGTCACCGGTGAAGTCCGGCTTGCCGTCGGCGGTGAAGAAGTCCGCGCCGTGCTGCTTGGCGAAGACGAAGGCGTGGTGGATGTTCTCCGAGGGATTCGAACCTTCCGCGCCAAGGCCCCACTTGCCGTCCTTGGAGAGCTTCTTGCCGTCGGCGACCAGCTCCGCCCAGGTGGCCGGCGGCTTGGATATCCCCGCCGCGGCGAACATCTTCTTGTTGTAGTAGAGCGCGTACGACATCGAGTACAGCGGTACCGCGGCCGGGTCCTGGCCCTGCGCTCCCGTCGAGCCGAGCGCGGAGTCGACGAAGCGGTCCTTTCCGCCGATCCTCGCGAAGTTCTTGGCGTCCCACGGCAGCAGCGCCCCGGTGGCCTGCAGGGAGGCGCTCCAGGTGTTTCCGATGTTCAGGACGTCGGGGCCCTGGCCGGAGGTGGTCGCGGTGAGGATCCGGTTGAGCAGGTCCGACCAGGGCACGACCTCCAGCTTCACCTTGATCCCGGTCTGCTTCTCGAACCTGTCGAGTTCGGGCCGCAGGACCTTCTTGTCGACCTCGACGGTGGCGCCCTGATTGGAGGCCCAGTAGGTGAGGGTCTTCGGCGAGTCGTTGGACCCGCCCCCGCCGGAGGAGGAACCGCCACCACAGGCAGCCGCGGTGAGGACGAGGGAAACGGTGACGGCACCGACGGCCGCGGCTCTGACTCTGCGCATGACTTCAGGAGCCTTTCGAGGGGTGACAGAACGCCGGGAGGGAGGTCCGCAGCAGCGCCCCACGCTCGGACCTCAAAGCCCCATGGCTTAATTTACGGCGTGAGTTAAACGGTAAGTGAAGGTCGCGTCAAGGGCTCTCACAGAGGTATGTTGCGATCCATCACTTCAGAACGAGGGGGCAGCGTGAGCGTGCGCGGCGGCCGTACGGTGCGTGACCTGCGGCGGGAGAACCGGACCGCGGTACTGCAGCGGTTGTACTTCGACGGGCCTCTCAGCCGCTTCTCGCTGGGCCCCGCCACCGGGCTGAGCTCCGGGTCCATCAGCAACGTGGTGGCCGAACTGGTGGCCGAGGGCCTGGTGGAGGAGGCCGGGAGCGTGGACTCCGCCGGCGGACGGCCGCGCACACTGCTGCGCATCAGTCCGCACAGCGGCTACATGATCGGCGTGGACATCGGCGAGACCCGGGTCCGGATCGAGCTCTTCGACCTGGCACTCACCGAGTTCGCGCGGGTGGAGCGCCCGCTGGTCACCGAAGGCCCCCGGCCCATCGACCGCTACGACGTCGGTGTCGTCGTCGGCCATGTGCGCGACGGCATCGGTGAGGTCATGGACCGGGCCGGGATCGCGGTCGAGCGGCTGCTCGGCGTCGGCATCGGCGTGCCGGGCATCGTCGTCGGGGCGCCCGGGGAGGGCGCCGTGGTGCACGGGCAGACCATCGGCTGGGACGCCGTACCGCTGGAGCGCCTGCTGCGAGAGTCGAGTCATCTGCCGCAGTCGGTGCCGTATTTCATCGACAACGGCGCGAAGACGCTCGGACAGGCGGAGATGTGGTTCGGCGCCGGGCGCGGCGCCCGCAACGCCGTCGTGGTGCTCCTGGGCTCCGGCGTCGGCGCCTGCGTCGTGGCCGACGACATCCGGCCCGGCCGGGCTCTGGAGTGGGGTCACCTGACCGTCCGCGTCGCAGGGCGCCGCTGCCGTTGCGGGGCTCAGGGCTGCCTGGAGGCGTACGCGGGGGCGGAGGCGCTCCTGGAACGCTGGGCGGAGGCCGGTGGACAACCGCCGGCCGGGGTGGACGAGGAGACCGCGCTGGCCGCGATGCTGGCCGCCGCCCACCCCACCCCGCGCGCCGACGGAACCACGCCGGAGGCGGACACGGCGGCCCGGGCCGTCCTGGAGGAGACCGCCGAGTACGTCGGCGCGGGCTTCTCGGACCTGATCAACCTCTTCCAGCCCGAACGCATCCTGGTCGAGGGCTGGGCCGGACTGATGCTCGGCAACCGCTTCCTGGACTCCGTACGGGACCACGCCACGTCGTACTCCCTCGCCTACCCGGCCGGCCACGTCCGGATCGGCCTCGGCACGCTCGGTCCCGACGCCGTCACCGTCGGGGCCGCGCTGCTTCCGCTGGCCGGCTTCTTCGCGCGGGGCGGCCAGCGCGAGCAGGCCGAGCCGCAGGAGCCGGTGCCCGCGTGGCGGACGACGCTGCAGGAGCGGGGGCGCGCGAAGAGCGGCGGGCGAAACCCGGGTGCCGCTTCGCCCGAGTGACTCCTGCATGACTGATCGGCACCCGCGCCGGCGGTTGCCGAGGTCATGACGTGCAGACGTTCCTCAGTTCGTCGGCGGCGGCGTCGATCCTGCCGGAGTCCGGGTGGGTGTCGCCGTTCAGGACGGCCTTGTTGTAGTCGGCGATCGCGTCGTCGAGGTCGTCGACCGCCTTGTCGACCTTGTCGTCGTCCGTGCTCTCCGTGCCGTCGGCGATCTTGTCGAGGTTCTTGTCGATGGTGTCGATGGACTCGTCGGTCCGCGCCGGATCCTTCGCCGCGTCCAGGCCGGCCTCATGGATGGCCTTGAGGCTGTCGGCGATCGTGTCCGAGTGGTGCAGGCAGTTCAGCGAGTCGTCGAAGCTGGCGGGGTCGCAGCCGGTGACGAGTCCGGCGGTCAGCGCGACGGCCGCCACAGCGGTGGCGATGACGGGGGTACGGCGTCGACGTCGTCGATTCGTGGCCATGGAGTGGACCTTCCTCACTGCGGAAGCCGCGCCGAAGGGAGCGCGGGCGGGGCAGAGCCCGGGCAACGTCAGGACCGAGCCGCCTCGGCCCGCTTCCGGCTCCCCTGCACGGCGACTTCCTTCGGGGCGGAAACGGCCCCTCGCGGGGCCGTCGATCGGTTGCGATCTCTCCCGGCCACGATCCCCTCGCGCGCTCGCCGCCACGAGGGACCGGGCTCCCCAATGCCAGGTGTAGCCCGCTACACCATGGCACGCACCCTCAGGAGCCGACAGGCGTCCAGTGCGGGTCGCGCCCCAGGAAGGCGAGCAGCGACTCGGCCGGGCCGGCACCCTCCGCTGCCTCGCGGGCCGGCGCGAACACCCCGAAGGAGTCCCGGAGATGATCGACGAGCCCGTCCGCCGCGAGCCGGATCCCCTCGGCGATGTCGTCCTCCAGCGGCGCGTCCTGGCCCGTCGCCACAGCCATGTCCCAGGCGTGCACGGCGGCGTCCATGGCGGCAGCGGCGGCGGCGAGTGCGTAGGGCAGCGGTCCCAGCGGGGTCGGCACCTGCTCCGTGCCGACGGGCAACTGCGCGTAGGCGTCCGCCACATCGCGCAGCACCTTGTCCAGTACGGCCTGGGCGTCGGTGTCCAGCGCGTCCGCCGGGTGGAAGGGGTCGGAGTCGGGCTGCCCGGCGCCGGTGATCGCGGCGCCGTAGGCCTGCTGATCGAGTCGCGCGTGGTTGAGGACCTGCCGTACCGTCCATTCACTGCACGGAGTCGGCGCTCCCCAGGCCTGCTCCGGGACGGCGGCGGTGACCTCACGCAGGTAGTTGTGCGCCCGTGTCAGCAGTTCCATGCCCTCGACGTTGCTCATCCTGGTCCCCTCCTGATGGCCTTCGGGTGAAGGCCTACCGGCTGATGAGAACAACCTAGGCTCTCTTGCGGACAGTTACAGTCCTCAATGAACACGTTCGGCGCGGCGGCGAGAGGGAAGACCCCAGGGATGCAAGAGGTACGTGGTGCGTTGGCCAAGGCAGGTGGACCCTTGGTCAAGCTGCGCCGGGAGTGGGGCACGGCGGGCGCGCAGCTCGCGAAGTGGCGCCGGGAACCCGTGGTCCTCCAGTCGGTGCGATCGGCGGCGGCGGCAACGATCGCCTATGTGGTGGCACTGCGGATCAGTCCCGAATCCGCACCGCTCACCGCACCGCTGACCGCGCTCCTGGTCGTGCAGGTCACGCTCTACGCCACCCTGACCACCGGTGTCCGCCGGGTGAACGCCGTGGTGGCCGGCGTCGTCGTCGCCATCGCCTTCAGTGTGCTGGTGGGTCTGACGTGGTGGAGTCTGGCGCTGCTCATTCTCGCCTCGCTCGCGGTCGGACACCTGGTCCGGGTCAGCGAGTTCGTGCCGGAGGTGGCGATCAGCGCCATGCTCGTCCTGGGCGTGACCCGGGTGGGCGACACGGCCTGGGCCAGGGTGCTGGAGACCGTGATCGGCGCCGTGGTCGGGCTCGGCTGCAATCTGCTCTTCTCTCCCCCGGTGTGGGTGGGCGCGGCCGGGGAGTCGATCGAGGATCTGGCGCGCCGCGTGCGGCAGTTGATGCTGCGGATGGGCGAGGAGGCGGCCGGCCGCACCCCCGTCGCCCACGCCACAGCGCGGCTTCATGAGGCGCGGCGTCTCGACCACGACATCATCGAGGTCGACGCGGCGCTCAAGCAGGCCGAGGACAGCCTGCGGCTCAATCCCCGTGTGCGGGAGGGCCTGCTGCACCGAGTGGTGCTGCGTACCGGTCTCGACACCCTGGAGATCTGCACGGTGGTCCTTCGGGTACTGGCGCGCAGCCTCACCGATCTCGCCAAGGCGCGGGAGCCCGAGCCGCTGTTCGAGCCGCAGACGGGCGCGGCGGTGGAACGGCTCCTGGGCGAGGTGGGCGACGCCGTGGTCAGTTTCGCTGTGCTGGTGACCACCGACGTCAGCATCAGCGCGCAGTCGGCGGAGTCCCGGCTCGCCGACCAGCTCACCACGGCGGCCGCCACCCGCGACAAGCTCGCCGCCCTGTTGCTCGAAGAGGTCCAGCGCGACGCCCGCCAGTGGCAGTTGCACGGCGCTGTCCTGACCGAGGTCAACCGCATCCTCGACGAGCTCGACACGGAGCACCGCTCGCGACGGCTCCTGGAGGAGCTGGACCGCTGCACACGCGAGCAGCGCGAGCGCCGTCCGCGCGTCACGCGTCTGCGGCGACGGCTGCGTGTCCCGCGACCGCTGCGCCGGAACCGGAACCGCCCCACCGCCTCCCGACGTTCTACGTGAGGAAGCGGCCGCGCGCCGGCGATCAGGGGCCGGCGGCGCGGCGACGACGAGGGGAGCAGACGGATGACCGACGCCACCGTGCGGATCGACGGAAACACACTGCTGTTGCCGGGCGGGGTGCGGGTGCGGTTCATCCGGACCCTGCGGCTGCCCGAGAAGGGCACGCACCAGCTGCCGCCGGGCCTGGGTGAGTTCCCGGTCCGCCGCGTCGAGGACTTCCCTGAAACGGTGCCGGCCGAGTGGCGGGCGCGCGGCGGTGTGATGCTGCCGGTGTATCTGCGCGAGGCCATGTGGCTGAGCTTCTCGGGGACGACGGAGCCGGCCGCGCTGCAGGTGGGCGTGGGCAAGGTGTGCGCGGTGTCGGGCAAGCCGTGGAGCTCCCGGCTCACCCGCGACCCGCAGAACTACGTGGTGCTGCCCCGGCAGCCGTGGCTCGACGGCATCAACTCCGGCAAGGGCACGGTCCGCCAGTTCGTGGCGGTGCCGCTGGGGCTGGGTGCCACCGTCGAGGGCCAGGTCACCGGCGAGGAGGTGTGGGGCGGCGTACAGCTGCAGTCCTTCCCGCTGAACGACGCGGAGCTGGCCGCGTGGCGTACGGCGGAGCGGCTGGCCGAGGAACGCCGACGGGAGATGGCGCAGAACTTCGGAGGCTACGGAGCCGCGGTTCCCATGGCCGCCGCGCCCGCCTTCGGCGCCCCTCCGGCGCCCGGTGCCCCTGCGGCCCCCGGCAGCGCTCCCAGCGGCGGCGCCTCGCGCGGCGCCCCACGCAAGCCCGCGGCGATGGGCCTCGGTGTGGGCGGCTCGATGCGTCAGGAGATCTACCGCGACGACCGGCCGCTCACGGCGTGGGCCGAGACGCCCGGCGGGCGGGTGTTCGTCCATCTGGTGACACCGCCCGAGTGGCGCCGGATCACCGGCGAGGCGCCGCCGCCCTCCCCCGTGGACCGCGCGGCCTACACGCAGGCCGGGCTCCCCTGGTACGACTACTACGACAACGACGCCGTGGATCTCGCCCCCACGGACACGCTGGGTGCGGTCAAGCAGGTCGGTGAGTGGCTCGGTGACGACCACGAGCCCTGGCAGGAGCCCTCGCCCCACCAGGTGAAGCCGCTCGGGGACGCGCCCGGGAAGCCGGTCGGGGACGGCGACTGGTAGGCGTCCGGACACGCCCGCACAGTATTGCGCCCTGCGCAACGCCTGTTGCTGTTCTTGCGTTCGAGGTGTGCTTGCCGCCAAGGTGGCTGTCGGCCCTGAGGCAACCGACACCCGAGGTGCAGGCATGAGCAGTGGTGCAGAACCGGCGTGGGAGGCCTCCGGCGGTGGCTGGAGCAGGCGGCGCCTGGTCGCGGCCCTGGGCGCGGCCGCCGCGATGGCGACCGTCCCGGCGCCGGTCGCACCCCGGCCGGGCCCGTCCGCCGCCGGCCCCGGGCCGCGGACCGGCGCACCCACGGCGCCGCAGCCCGGGCCCACGACGGCACCGCAGGCCGACCCCACTCCGTCGCCGTCGGTCGGCTCCGGCCCGCGCCCGTTGTTCCTCGGCACGTACACGTCGGCCGAGGGCGGCGGGAAGGGGATCGGTGTCGCCTCCTACGACCCCACCACGGGTCACCTGACCGGAACCGGCACGATCACCGGAGTCGGTGATCCGTCGTATCTGGCGCCGCATCCCAACGGCCGTACGCTCTACGCCGTCGATGAGCGCGAGCAGGGCGCGGTGACGGCCGTACGGCTGTCACCGGATTCGTCGGGCGGCAAGGTGCTGGGCAGCCGCGGCACCGGCGGGTCGGGGCCCTGCCATCTGTCGGTGCATCCGGGCGGCCGGTGGCTGCTGAGCGCCGACTACGGTTCGGGCAGCGTGGCCGTGCACCCCATCGACGCCTCCGGCGCGCTCGGCGAGCGCACCGCCCTGGTCAGGCACTCCAGCCCCGCGCCGGGACCGGGTCAGGAGGGGCCGCACGCCCACCAGTTCGTCACCGGCCCCGACGGCGGCCATGTGCTCGCCGTCGACCTGGGCACCGACACCGTCTACACCTACCGCCTCGACCTGTCCGAGGGCACGCTCACCGAGGTCTCCCAGGCCCACACACGACCGGGCGCCGGGCCGCGCCATCTCACCTTCCACCCCGGCGGCCGCTTCGCCTACCTCGCGAACGAGGTGGACAACACGGTCGCCGTCTGCGCGTACGACCCGGCCACCGGGCGGCTCACGCCCGGCGATCCGCAGTCCACGGGCACGGGCGGGGGCACGAGTTACCCGGCGCAGATCCTGGTGACGTCGGACGGGTCGTTCGCGTATCTCGCCAACCGGGGCCACAACAGTCTGACGCGTTACGCGGTCGAGGCCGGCGGCGCCCGGCTCCGCCTGCTGGACACCGTGCCGGTCGGCGGCGACTTCCCGCGGCACATCGCCTTCTCCCCGGACGGGGCGCTGCTGTTCGCGGCGAATCAGCGGTCGGGCACGGTGACCGTCTTCCACGTGGACCGCGAGAGCGGTGAACTGCGGCGAGCGGGCGAGCCGTTCGCCTCACCCGTCGCCGCCTGTGCGCTGCCGCTGTAGCGCCCGGGGGCAGGTCGCGGAACTCGCCTGCGTGAGCAGGACGTGCATGCGCTCAGTGAGCTGCGTGACGTCGTCGGCGGGCGCGTGGAACGGCAGGCGTACGTCGCCGTTGCCGCGGGCGCGTTCGATGCGCAGCGTCAGCCCGTGCCGGTCGACGGCGAGCGGCTGGACGCGGACCGCGCCGTGCAGGCTGTCGGGCTCGACGAGTCGGGTGAGCCGTTCGACGGCGTCCGGATGCGCGTCGGCGAGGTGGGTCAGAAGCTGGGCCTCGGCGCCGGCCAGCGGGTCGGGCTCGGCGCCGGCGAAGTCGTCGAGGCCGATCACAACGGTCCCCGCCGGCCGGCGCAGCACGATGCGCGAGGGGCGGAACGCCAGGTGCCCGTCGTCGGGCACGAACCAGCCCGACATCCACAGCCGGGCGCGGATCCGGCTGCGCACGGGGACGGGCGCGACGTCGGCGAACTCCAGGATCGCGGACGGCTCCCCGCGCGGCGCGCAGATCGCGGCGGCGAGCAGCGCGCTGTCCTCCGGTACGTGCAGCAGCACCCGGCCGTCCGCGGCGACGGTGTGCGCGCCGACGAACTCCTCCCGACCGCCCTGCGCGGTCACCGCGCAGGACCAGGCCGCGGCGAGCACCGAGCGGGCGTGCTCCGCCGCGGCGGGCGCGGCCGTCCAGGTATGACGATCACCCATCCCAAACCTCCCTTAGGTAAGCCTTGCCTAAGCTATCGAAGATCCGGGCGCACGCCAACCACGCCTCCGTGAGGATCTTGCGAGTACGAGTGGGATCAGGCCAGGTGAAGACGCCCCTCAGGGCACGATCACACCCAACAGCGCCCGTGCGCACAGGTCACGCACCTGGTCGCGGGACAGCTCCGCCCCCCTGAGCCACTCCAGACAGACGGCCGTGGTGAAGGCCAGCCAGCCGCGTACGGCGATGCGGAGTTCGAGCTGGTCCTCACCCGCGCGGCCGATCTCGGGGTCGGCCGCGAGCGCCGCCAGGATCTGCCGCTCCTGGGCGGCCAGGGACTGCCGGTAGACCTTGCGTACGGCCTGGTCGCCCGCCGCGTCGGCCCGGTGGAAGGCGCGGAAACCGTGCGCGTGCGCCTCCACGTACTCCAGGAACGTGTCGAGCCCGGCGGCGAGTTGGTCGCGGACCGGTACGCCGGGAACCGCGGCCGTCATACGCAGCATCCGCTTGCTCTCGCGCTCCACGACCGCCGCGAAGAAGTCGCGTTTGGTCGGGAAGTAGTGGTACAGCAGGCCGCGCGAGACGCCGGCGATCTCGGCGACCTGCTCGATCCACACGTCGTCGTACGGCGACTCCGAGAACAGCCGCGCCCCCACCGTGAGCAGTTGCTCCCTGCGCTCCTCGGTGCTGAGCCGACGACGAGTGCGCTCCCCCGGCTCCCCCTGCTTCCCGGCCATGCCCGCACTCTACTTGACGTCGGTTCAACAACGGGATCACACTGAAACGCGCTATTGAACCCACGTACAACAGAGTCAGTGAACAGAGTCAATCAGCCGCAGGACCAAGGGAGACGGCGTCATGGCAGAGACGACACGGACCGCACTGCCCAAGGGCTTTCGCAGTGCGGAACTCGGCTGGCCGGAACTGCACCGCATCCCGCACCCGCCGCGCCGCGTCCCACTGATCGGCGACGTGCTCGGCGCCAACCTGCGCACGCCCGTGCAGGATTCGCTGAGCCTCGGCCGAGCCCTGGGGCCGATATTCCGGCGCAGGGCCTTCGCCAAGGAGATCGTCTTCGTCGGAGGCGCGGAGCTCGCCGGGGAGCTCGCGGACGAGGCACGGTTCGCCAAGCACGTGGGGCTGGGGGTGGCCAATCTCCGGCCGGTCGCCGGGGACGGACTGTTCACGGCGTACAACCACGAGCCGAACTGGCAGCTGGCGCACGACGTCCTGGCCCCGGGCTTCAGCCGTGAGGCCATGGAGGGCTACCACCCGATGATGCTCGCCGTGACCGAGCGGCTGATCGAGCACTGGGACCGGGAGCGGACGGCGGGGCGCGCGGTGGACGTGCCCGGCGACATGACGAAGCTGACGCTGGAGACGATCTCCCGCACCGGCTTCGGCCACGACTTCGGCTCGTTCGAGCGGGCCCGTCCGCACCCCTTCGTGCAGGCGATGGTGGGCACGCTGACGTACGCGCAGCGCCGCAACATCGTCCCCGAGCCGCTGGCGCCCCTGGTGCTGCGCGGCGCCACCCGCCGCAACGAGGCCGACACGGCGCTCCTCAACCGCACGGTCGACGCGGTCGTGGCGGCCCGCCGCGGCGGGAGCGGGGAGGGCGACCTGCTCGACCGGATGCTGGAGACCGCCCACCCGGCGACCGGGGAGCGCCTGACGCCGGAGAACATCCGCCGCCAGGTCATCACCTTCCTGATCGCGGGCCACGAGACCACCTCGGGCGCCCTCTCCTTCGCCCTGCACTACCTCTCCCTCCACCCTGAGATCGCGGCCCGCGCCCGGGCCGAGGTACGGCGCGTCTGGGGCGACACGGACCGGCCCGGCTACGACCAGGTCGCCAGGCTGCGTTACGTCCGCCGAGTGCTCGACGAGGCCCTGCGGCTGTGGCCGACGGCGCCCGCCTTCGCCCGTGAGGCCCGCCAGGACACGGTGCTGGGCGGGGTCCACCCGATGCGGCAGGGCGCCTGGGCGCTGGTCCTGACGGCGATGCTGCACCGGGACCGGGAGGTGTGGGGCGAGGACGCCGAGCAGTTCGACCCGGACCGCTTCGACGCGAAGGCGGTCCGCGCGCGCCCGGCGCACACCTTCAAGCCCTTCGGCACCGGGGCGCGGGCCTGCATCGGCCGCCAGTTCGCGCTGCACGAGGCCACGCTCGTGCTGGGGCTGCTGCTGCGCCGCTACGACCTGCGGGCCGACCCCGACTACCGGCTGCGGGTGGCCGAGCGGCTCACCCTGATGCCGGACGGGCTGCGACTGCACCTCGAACGTGCCGCGCCCACCGCGGAGTTGCCCGCCGCCCCCGTCCCCGAAGGGGCCTCAGCTCCCGGCTGTCCAGTGGCCAGGGCGGGCGACTGACTCGGGCAGCCTGGTTGCGGCGCTGCCCCGGGCCGCGTTCAGCTGGGGCTGGGTGAGGAAGAAGGCGCCGGTCAGGTCGGCGTCCGTGAGATCGGTGTCGCGCAGATCGGCGCCGATCATGTCCGCGCCGCGCAGGTCGGCACCGGTCAGGTCCGCGGCGATCAGGTAGGCGCCACGCAGGTTGGCTCCCCGCAGGTCGGCGCCCTTCAGACGGGCGCCCATCAGGTCGGCGCCCCGGCGGTCCTTGGGGCGGCCCTTGCCGGCCCGGCCGGCCGCGGCCCGGGCACGGACGAGTTCGCTGGTGCGCAGCAGCAGGACGTTCACGTCCTGGCGGTGTGCGCCCACGTCCAGCTCCCCCAGCTCGTCCGGGGTTCGGCGGGTGAGTCGCTCCGTCCTGTCGAGCATCCGGCGCAGGTCGGCGTGGACAGCGCGGGCGGCGGGGAGGGTCAGCGCCTCGGTGAGGTACCAGAGCAGTTCGTGGAGCTGGCGCACGACGGGGAACACGTCGAACATCTGCCGGGCCTCCTCACGGGTGCCCGAGCGCCAGTCCCGGCCGCCGAAGGTGACCTGGGAGACCTTCTGGCCCGCGCCGAAGCAGTCGTAGACCGTGCAGCCCGTGAAGCCCTTCTGCCGCAGCTCGGTGTGGATGCCGCACCGGGAGTCGGTCCGCAGGTTCGGGCACGGTTTCCCGGCTGCCTTGTCGACGGCGAAGTCGGCCGAGGCCGCGAAGGGCAGGGCGACACAGCACAGCCCGAAGCACTGACCGCAGTCGGCCCGCAGGTCAGCGAGGGTGTTCTGGGCTGTTCCGGTGTCGTCACGCATGTCCCCAGCTTACTGATCGGCCCGGCACGGCCCGGACCGTCGCCTGCCCCCGCCGCGGGCGCCCGTGCGACGGCCCGCTTCCACGGCTGCGCGGCCCTGGGCGGCGAGAGGAACGCTGCACGCGCACTCGAGCAGGCGGCCCTAGAGTACGGACGGTGCGAGCTGCCCTGCGGCCTGAGCCGTCGAGGGGCACCCCTGGCGTACGGCGCGGGGTTCGGACCGGAGCGTCCAACTCCCCTGCGGGGGACGGAACTCACCGATGATTTCCCGGCATCGGAGAGGTCGCTAATACAGGCGAAAACAAGTTCCGCTAAAACTGGGCCACAGCGCCACATGAGCCGCCACGGCTCCGCCGACCTTACGAGCTATAGAGGTATGAACAGACGCAGGAGGGACATCATGTGCACTCATCGGCCACCGTGCCCGACCGCCGCCCGCCCCGACCACCACGCCGCCGTGATCGTGTCGGCCCATCCGGAGCAGGGCTGGTACGTCCTGTGCAACGGAACGATCGTCTTCGACGACACCGGTGAGCTGCTGCCCGACGGCCAGGTGGTGGGCCCGCTGCGGGCGACCGACCGGCTGCCGGTCGCCGCCTGAACCCGCCACCCGGCGGCCGGCAGCGCGTCACCAGGTGACGAGGAGCGACTGCGGTCCCCTGATGGTTCCCTTGCTCTGGAAGACCGTCTTCTCCGGCGGCTCGGCCAGCCGCAGTTCCGGGAAGCGTGTCAGCAGCCCGGAGAGCATGACCTCGGACTCCATCCTCGCCATCATGGCGCCCATGCAGTGGTGCGGGCCGTGCCCGAAGGACAGGTGCGAGAGGGCCTCCCGGTCGAAGTCCAGCGCCTCCGGGTTCTCGAAGACCTCCGGATCCCGGTTCGCGGTGAGGTAGGACGCGTAGACGGCCTCTCCCTCGCGGATCAGGACCCCGCCGACCTCGACGTCCTCGGTGGCGATCCGGGCGAGTCCCACGCCATTGCGGTGCGGGATGTGCCGCAGCAGTTCGTCGACCGCCTGCGGGAGCAGTTCCGGCCGGGCACGCAGCCGGGCCAGGTGCTCCGGATGCGTCAGGAGCATGTAGACCATGTTGGCGCTGTTGTAACGGACCGCGTGCGCCGCACTGACCATGATGATGGTGGCCAGGGACACCGCCACGTCCTCGGTGATCTCCCCGGCGTCGCACGCCTGCGCCAGTACCCCCGCGAGATCCTCGCTCTCCTCCCCCTTCGCACCCTTGCGGCTGCGCAGCAACTCCACGATGTACGCACGCACTTCGGCCCGGGCCGCTCTGCTCGCCCCGGCGTCCGCCGTGGCGGAGAGGATCGTGTCGGTCCACGGGGCGACCCGCGCCCGGTCCTCCCGCGGTACACCCAGCAGGTCACCGATCACGGCCAGCGGGAACGGCTTGTGCAGCATCTCCATCAGGTCGGCGGGCGGCCCGTGCCGCTCCACCGCGTCCAGCAGCTCCCCTGCCGTCTGCTCGGCCATCGGCCGCAGCCGCTTCATGTGCCGCCCGGTGAACGCCTTGTTGATGACCTTGCGCAGCTTGGTGTGGTACGGCGGGTCGGCGTAGCCGAGGGCCAGCTTCGAGGCGACCGGTTCGCTCAGCATGCTCGTCACGGTGCGGTCGACGAGTTCCTCGCGGCTGAAGCGGGGGTCGGAGGTGACCAGCTTGACGTCCTCGTACCGCGTCACCAGCCAGGCCTCGTGGTCGGAGAAGTACGGCAGGCGGATGCGGGCGACGGGCTCCTCGGCCAGGAGCTTGGCCAGCAGCGGGTCGAACTCCAGTCCGGGAAGGTCGTCGAGCGTCCAGTCGTGCGCGCTGGGGGTGTCTGTGTCGGGCTGGGACGTCATCGGTTTGGTCTCCCGTGGTCGGTCGCGGGTGCCCGTCCGCCTGGCCGTACGGGCCCCTGTGCTCGGACATGCCTTCCCCGCACCGGCGGTCACCGACGCTCACGGAAACGTGCGGCCCCCTGAACGGAGCACACCGCCGGGGCCGGCGAATCCGAAGCGCACGGCTCAGCAGCCGACGTATCTCTGGAGGTTTCGCGCGACACCGGGTATCGAGTCGGCCATGGACCACGACACGCGCCTTTCCGGGCTGCCCGCCCCTCCCCCGCAGGGTGCCGCAGCACTGCCGCCCGGCACCTATGACGGAACGCTGGTCCTGGTCACGGGCGGCGGCACCGGCCTCGGGAAGGCGATCGCGGCGGAGTTCGCGCGGCTCGGCGCCGATCTCGTGATCGCGAGCCGCAGTGAGGATCATCTGCGGCCCGCGCAACAGGAGCTGGGCACACGGGTGACGGCGGCCGTGTGCGACGTACGCGACCCGGCCCGCATCGGCGCGCTGTTCGACGCCTGCCCTCTGCCCGACGTGCTCGTCAACAACGCCGCCGCCAACTTCCCCGTGCCCGCCGAGGACATGTCCGCGCACGCCTGGCGGGCGGTCGTGGACATCACGCTCACCGGCACGTTCCTCATGACCCGCGAGTTCGGACGCCGCCATCTGGCCGCACGGACGCCCGGCTCGATCATCAATGTGGGGGCCTCGTACGCCTGGACCGGCGGCCCCGGCTACGCCCACAGCGCGGCGGCCAAGGCGGGTGTGCGCAATCTCGTGGAGACGCTGGCCGTGGAGTGGGGGCCGTACGGCATCCAGGTGAACGGGCTGGTGCCCGGGCTGATGCCGCACGAGGACATGACGGCGGACATCCGCGGCACGCTGGAGCACGCCGCCGACCAGGACCGCCGGCAGCCCGCCCTGCGGGTCGGCGCCCCGCGCGAACTGGGCTGGGCGGCGACCTTCCTGGCCTCCCCCTACGCCCGTTTCATCACCGGGCACACGCTGGTGGTGGACGGTGCGAACTGGCAGCGCCGGGCGCTGGTCGGCCCGCCGGTGGTGCCGGTGCGGGACCAGATGGGGCGGGATCCCTTCACGGGGTGACCGCTCGTCGCGCCGTCACCCACGCCTGGGAAGCGCCACCCCAAGGCCCGGAGTGCAGCCCGGCGGCCGGCGCCGGGC
>NZ_JBEXDZ010000142.1:0-24442 GCF_040606085.1 Streptomyces sp. NPDC005485
CCCGTCCTCCTGGGGGCTTCGCCCCCTCTCCCCCCTGTCGCGCTTCGCGCTCGTCCTCAAACGCCGGACGGGCTGACGAGCCCATGTGCCGAAGGCCCCGCCTCCCCTCCGAAAGGAGGAGAAACGGGGCCTCGGTTCACGATGTTGGACCACGCCCGCGTGGCGAACGCAGGCCGCGCGTGGTCCTTGGGTGCTGGACGGGAGCGGATGAGAGAGGGCCCGCTCGGGTCCTTCCAGCGGTCAAATCAAGTGTCAGCCCTTGAGGGAGGTGACCTTCGAAGCAAGCGCCGACTTCTTGTTGGCGGCCTGGTTCTTGTGGATGACGCCCTTGGCGACGGCCTTGTCGAGCTTGCGCGAAGCCTCGCGCGTGTACTCGGTGGCCTTCTCGACGTCACCCGCGGCAGCAGCCTCACGGGCCTTGCGGATCGCGGTCTTGAGGGACGACTTGACGGCCTTGTTGCGCAGGCGCGCCTTCTCGTTCGTCTTGTTCCGCTTGATCTGGGACTTGATGTTCGCCACTGATGAGCCTTTTCAGGTTCAGGCGCATGAGGGCATGCCTCGCGCGCCGTTTGATTTTCCTTGGGGCGTGTCTCCTTGCTTAGAGGGCATGAGACACAGCCACCCAGGCTACCAGTCGTCGTCCGACCGGCCCAAACCCGGTCCCGGCCCCCGTCCGACCGGCCCAAACCGGTCGCATGGCCCCGCCCGTGGGACCATGGAGCCTACGTATCGATCCGACCCGAGGCGACAGGCGCCTCAAGAGACAGGACCCTGCGTGCCCGCGACCCCTAACAATGCGCCCGAGCCGAGCCGTACCGACCCGGCTCTGATCCGCAATTTCTGCATCATCGCGCACATCGACCACGGCAAGTCCACGCTCGCCGACCGGATGCTCCAGCTGACCGGGGTGGTCGATCAGCGGCAGATGCGTGCTCAGTACCTCGACCGCATGGACATCGAGCGCGAGCGCGGCATCACGATCAAGTCCCAGGCGGTCCGGCTGCCCTGGGCGCCCACCGAGGATCCGGGCACCACCCACATCCTCAACATGATCGACACTCCCGGGCACGTCGACTTCACGTACGAGGTGTCGCGGTCCCTCGCCGCCTGCGAGGGGACCGTTCTCCTCGTCGACGCCGCCCAGGGCATCGAGGCCCAGACCCTCGCCAACCTCTACCTGGCGATGGAGAACGAACTCACCATCGTCCCGGTGCTCAACAAGATCGACCTGCCGGCCGCCCAGCCGGAGAAGTTCTCCGAGGAGCTGGCCAACCTCATCGGCTGCCAGCCGGAGGACGTCCTCAAGGTCTCCGCCAAGACCGGTCTGGGCGTCGAGGCGCTGCTGGACCGCGTGGTGCGCGACGTCCCGGCGCCCGTCGGCGTCAAGGACGCCCCGGCCCGCGCGATGATCTTCGACTCGGTCTACGACTCCTACCGCGGCGTCGTGACGTACGTCCGTGTCATCGACGGGCAGCTCAACAAGCGTGAGCGCATCCGGATGATGTCCACGGGCGCGACGCACGAGCTGCTGGAGATCGGCACCAACTCGCCCGAGATGCTGGCCGCCGACGGCCTCGGGGTCGGTGAGGTGGGGTACCTCATCACCGGTGTGAAGGACGTCCGCCAGTCCAAGGTCGGTGACACGATCACCACCCTGCACAAGGGCGCCACCGAGGCCCTCGGCGGGTACAAGGACCCCAAGCCGATGGTCTTCTCCGGGCTGTATCCGCTGGACGGCTCCGACTACCCGGAGCTGCGCGACGCCCTCGACAAGCTGCAGCTCAACGACGCCGCGCTCGTCTACGAGCCGGAGACGTCGGCCGCCCTGGGCTTCGGGTTCCGTGTCGGCTTCCTCGGCCTTCTCCACCTCGACGTGATCCGCGAGCGGCTCGAACGCGAGTTCGGGCTCGACCTCATCGCGACGGCTCCGAACGTGGTCTACCGCGTCGAGATGGAGGACACCTCCGAGCACATCGTCACCAACCCGAGCGAGTTCCCGGAAGGGAAGATCGGGGAGGTGTACGAGCCGGTCGTGCGCGCCACGATCCTCGCGCCCTCCGAGTTCATCGGCTCGATCATGGAGCTGTGCCAGACCCGGCGCGGCACCCTGCTCGGCATGGACTACCTCTCCGAGGACCGGGTCGAGATCCGCTACACGCTGCCGCTCGCCGAGATCGTCTTCGACTTCTTCGACCAGCTGAAGTCCAAGACGCGCGGGTACGCCTCGCTCGACTACGAGCCCACCGGCGAGCAGGCCGCCAGCCTGGTCAAGGTCGACATCCTGCTGCACGGTGACAAGGTGGACGCCTTCTCGGCGGTCACGCACAAGGACGCGGCCTACGCGTACGGAGTGCGACTGGTCGCCAAGCTGCGCGAGCTGATCCCGCGGCAGGCCTTCGAAGTGCCGATCCAGGCCGCCATCGGCTCCCGGGTCATCGCCCGCGAGACCATCCGCGCCATCCGCAAGGACGTCCTCGCCAAGTGCTACGGCGGTGACATCTCGCGTAAGCGGAAGCTGCTGGAGAAGCAGAAGGAAGGCAAGAAGCGGATGAAGATGGTGGGCTCTGTGGAGGTTCCGCAAGAGGCCTTCATCGCCGTGCTGTCCAGCGACGACAGCGGTGGCTCGGCCAAGAGCAAGAAGTAGCCGTCGACTGATGGGGGAGTGCCCCTGTTTTACGGGCCCGTCGTGCGTGAGCGCGGCGGGCCCGGTCAGTTTGCGGACGAAAGTGTTCCGTCCGTCCTCTGTTGGAAGAGACACCCCAGCGCCCCTTACGAACCGGCCGAGCGGGCTCTACTCTGATCACTGCTCGATAGTTACTCGCGAGTTAAACAACGATCGCGAGCCAACCACCGACGTGAGCCAATCAGCCGCATATGAGCCAGCCGCGCTGCCGCGGGCCCCGGAGGATGTCGTGAGCGACACACAGACCCTGATCGAGAACCGTCCGCCCTCCGTGGCGGCCATCTTCCTGGAACGCGTCGCGGCCACACCGGACGCCGAGGCCTACCGCTACCCCGTGGCGTCCTCGTCCGGCGAGGGCCCGGACGAGTGGAAGTCGCTGAGCTGGGCGCAGGCGGCCGAACGGGTATTCGCCATCGCCGCCGGCCTCATCGAGCTGGGCGTGCAGCCCGAGCAGCGCGTGGCGCTCGCCTCCTCCACACGGGCCGAGTGGATCCTCGCCGACCTCGGCATCATGTGCGCGGGCGCGGCCACCACGACGATCTACCCGCAGACCAACGCCGACGAGTCCGCGTTCATCCTCTCCGACTCCGAGAGCAAGATCCTGGTCGCCGAGGACGCGGCGCAGCTCGCCAAGGCGGTGGAGAAGCGTGCCGAGCTTCCCGACCTGACGCACGTGATCGTCATCGACCCCACCGGCGTCGAGACCGGTGACTGGGTCCTGTCCCTGGCCGAGCTGGAGGCGCGCGGCGCCGCGTACCTGGAGAAGAACCCCGACCTGGTCAAGGAGAAGGTCGGGGCGATCACCAGGGATCAGCTCGCCACGCTGATCTACACCTCCGGCACCACGGGCCGCCCCAAAGGCGTCCGCCTCCCGCACGACAACTGGTCGTACATGGCCAAGGCCACCGCCGGGACCGGCCTGATCAGCGCCGATGACGTGCAGTACCTGTGGCTGCCGCTCGCGCACGTCTTCGGCAAGGTGCTCACGTCCGGCCAGATCGAGGTCGGGCACGTCACCGCGGTGGACGGGCGCGTCGACAAGATCATCGAGAATCTGCCGATCGTGCAGCCGACGTACATGGCGGCCGTCCCGCGCATCTTCGAGAAGGTCTACAACGGGGTCGCGGCCAAGGCGCGGGCCGGCGGCGGCGCCAAATACAAGATCTTCCAGTGGGCGGCCGAGGTCTCCCGCGAGTACGCGAAGGCCAGCCAGGACAACTTCCGCCGCACCGGCACCGCGTCCGTCCCCTTCGGGCTCGGCGCCAAGCACAAGGTCGCCGACGCGCTCGTCTTCGCCAAGATCCGCGAGGCCTTCGGCGGCAACCTGCGCGCCTGTGTCTCCGGTTCCGCGGCGCTCGCGCCCGAGATCGGCTACTTCTTCGCCGGCGCCGGCATCCACATCCTGGAGGGTTACGGCCTCACGGAGTCCTCCGCCGCCTCCTTCGTGAACCCCGGCGAGGCGTACCGCACCGGCACCGTCGGCAAGCCGCTGCCCGGCACCGAGGTGCGCATCGCGGACGACGGCGAGATCCTGCTGCGCGGCCCCGGCATCATGGAGGGCTACCACAAGCTGCCCGAGAAGACCGCCGAGGTCCTGGAGTCCGACGGCTGGTTCCACACGGGCGACATCGGCGAGCTGTCCCCCGACGGCTACCTGCGCATCACCGACCGCAAGAAGGACCTCATCAAGACGTCCGGCGGCAAGTACATCGCCCCGGCCGAGGTCGAGGGCCAGTTCAAGGCCGTCTGCCCGTACGTCTCCAACATCCTGGTGCACGGCGCCGACCGGAACTTCTGCGCCGCCCTCATCGCCCTCGACGAGCCGTCCATCCTGGACTGGGCGAAGGAGAACGGCCTGGAGGGCAAGTCGTACGCCGAGGTCGTCGCCGCGCCGGCGACCGTCGCCCTCGTCGAGGGTTACGTCAAGGAGCTCAACGAGGGCCTGCAGCGCTGGCAGACCATCAAGAAGTTCCGACTGCTCCCGCGCGACCTCGACGTCGAACACGGCGAGATCACCCCGAGCCTGAAGCTGAAGCGCCCGGTCGTCGAGCGGGAGTACAAGCACCTGATCGACGAGATGTACGCGGGATCGCGCGAGGCGTAGAGGAGTGGCGGAGTTGGTGCGCGCCGGCTTTGCTGCGGCTCGGCGGCGCGCGCCTGCTGGGGGTGCGGGGGTCGTCCCCCGCGGTGATGCAGCCAAGCACCTGATCGACGAGATGTACGCGGGATCGCGCGAGGCGTAAGCCGCACGCGGGCCGGGTCTGCAGTCCGAGCCGCACGCGGGCCGGGTCTGCAGTCCGAGCCGCACACGGGCGGGGGCCTACAACCCCCGCCCGCTGCGCATTTCGCGCAGCAGTTTCTCCATCTCGTGGACGTGGTGGCGCAGTTCGAACACGTCCTGGTGGCCGCTGGCGGCCATGAGGGTCTCGATCTTTCTGAGGCGGCCGGTGAGTTCGTCGAACTGTTCCTGCTCGCGCGCGAGCATCTTCTCCAACTGCTGGTTCTTGCGGTGCAGATCGAGGAAGACGGTCACCTTCGCGCGCAGCACCCACGGGTCGAACGGTTTCGTCAGATAGTCGGCGGCACCGGTCGCGTACCCGCGGAAGGCGTAGCCCGCGTCGGCGTCGGTGCCCGTCAGGAAGATGATGGGGACGTCCTTGGTCTGGTCGAGCCGCTTGATGTTCGCGGCGGTCTCGAACCCGTCCATGCCGGGCATGCGGATGTCGAGCAGGACCACGGCGAAGCGCTGCCGCAGCAGGGCCTTCATCGCCTCCTCGCCCGAACGCGCACGCACCAGTGGCTCGTTGAGGGACCCCAGGACGGCCTCCAGGGCGATCAGGTTGTCCTCCATGTCGTCGACAAGGAGGATGCTGGCGCGCTCTTCGGGCGTTGCCTCAACTGTTGTCATGGTGACGGTGCCTCACTCGGTCGTCGACGGGTCGGCGGGCTCCCCCGAGCTGCCCGGTCCCGGTGTCACGGTCTCGGCCGTGTGGTCGAGGGGATCGTCGCCGTTCGGGCTTTCCGGGTCGAGGAGGGCGCAGACGACGGTGAGCAACTGGTCGACGTCCACCGGCTTCGGTACGTAGTCGTTGGCACCCCGCGCGATGGACTTCTCGCGGTCGCCGGGCATCGCCTTCGCGGTCAGGGCGACGATGGGCAGACCCGTCCAGCGGGGGGTGCGGCGGATGGCGGAGATGGTTTCGTAGCCGTCCATCTCCGGCATCATGATGTCCATCAGGACGAGTTCGACATCGGGGTTGCGCTCCAGGGTCTCGATGCCCTCGCGGCCGTTCTCCGCGTACAGGACGGGCATGCCGACCCGGCCGAGGACGTGGGTGAGTGCGAAGACGTTGCGGATGTCGTCGTCCACGATCAGCACCCGCCGCCCGGGCAGGACCTGGCCCGCCCGGCCCGCCTTCCACTCCTCCAGTTTGGTGGGCGTGGGCCACGAGTCGTCGGTGTCGTGGGCGGTGTACGGCTCGGTGGACAGCTCGGGCACGGGCAGCGAGCGGTCCTCGGGCACCGGTCCGGTCGCCGCGTGCCCCGGGCTGACGACGGGGACGTACAGCGTGAACGTGGAGCCGCGGCCGGGGGTGCTCTCGGCGACGATGCGCCCGCCGAGCAGGCCTGAGATCTCCCGGCTGATGGACAGGCCGAGGCCGGTGCCGCCGTACTTGCGGTTGGTGGTGCCGTCGGCCTGTTGGAACGCCTCGAAGATGACCGGGAGTTTCTCCGGGGCGATGCCGATGCCGGTGTCGGAGACGGCGAAGGCGATCACGTCGTCGTTGTCGCCGTGGGTGAAGGTGTGGTCGGGGTCCTTGATGCGGTTGACGCGCAGTTCGACGCGCCCGCTCGCGGTGAACTTGATGGCGTTGGACAGCAGGTTGCGCAGGATCTGCTGGAGGCGCTGCTCGTCCGAGTACATCTCACGCGGCACGTCCTCGCCGACCGTCACCTCGAAGGCGAGGCCCCGGTCGAGCGTCAGCGGGCGGAACGTGGCGTGCACGTAGTCGAGCAGCTTGATCAGCGGCAGCCTCTTGGGGCGTACGTCCATGCGGCCGGCCTCGATCTTCGACAGGTCGAGGATGTCGTTGATCAGCTGCAGCAGGTCGGACCCGGAGCGGTGGATCGTGGTCGCGAACTGCACTTCCTGGTCGGAGAGATGGCCGTCCGGGTTGTCGGAGAGCAGCCGGGCCAGGATCAGCAGAGAGTTGAGCGGTGTACGCAGTTCGTGCGACATGTTCGCCAGGAACTCCGACTTGTACTGGGAGCTGGTGGCCAACAGGGCGGCCTTCTCCTCCAGTTCGGCATTGGAGCGCTGCAACTCGGCCTGCTGGGACTGGAGTTCGTCGGATCGATCCTGCAACTGGATGGCGAGGCGCTGCGACTCGCCGAGCAGGGATTCCGTACGGGAGTTGGCGATGATGGTGTTGATCGCGACGCCGATGGTGTTCACGAACTGGTCGAAGAACGCCAGGTGGACGTCGGAGAAGCGGGAGAAGGACGCCAGCTCGATCACGCCGAGCAGCTTGTCCTCGAAGAGGATCGGGATGATGACCACGCTCGCGGGTGCGGCTTCGCCGAGCCCGGAGTTGATCTTGATGTAGTCCGGCGGGGCCTCGTCCACCAGGATCCGCTTCTTCTCGCGCGCCGCCTGCCGTACGAGCCCGTGCACCGGCATGCCGCCCGTGTCGACGGTCGCCCCCTGCGCGGAGCCGTATCCCGCGATGAAGGCGAGCCCCTTGGCGGGGATGGCGGCCCGCAGCGAGTCCTCGTCGGGGTCGGCCAGGAAGAAGGCGCCGTACTGCGCGTTCACCAGCGGGGTCAGCTCGCGCAGGATCAGGTCGGCGACCTCCATCAGGTCGCGGTGGCCCTGCATCAGCGCGGCCAGGCGTGCCAGGTTCGACTCCAGCCAGTCCTTCGCGCGGGTCGTCTCGCGGAGGTTGGCCACCATCAGGTTGATGTTGTCCTTCAGCTCGGTGACCTCGCCCTGGGTCTCCACGGTGATGGAGCGGGACATGTCGCCCTGGGCCACCGCGGACGCCACCTCGGCGATCGCCCGGACCTGGGTGGTCAGGTTGAGCGCCAGCTCGTTCACGTTGGTCGTCAGGCGCTTCCAGGTGCCGTACACGCCCTCGACCCGGGCCTGGCCGCCCAGCCGGCCCTCGGAGCCGACCTCGCGGGCCACCCGGGTGACCTCGGACGAGAACGACGACAGCGTGTCCACCATGGTGTTGATGGTGGTCTTCAGCTCCAGGATCTCGCCGCGCGCGTCCACGTCGATCTTCTTGGAGAGGTCGCCCTGGGCGACCGCGGTGGCGACCTGCGCGATGTTGCGGACCTGTGAAGTCAGGTTGTCCGCCATGTAGTTGACGTTGTCGGTGAGGTCCTTCCAGACCCCGGAGACGCCCAGCACCTGGGCGCGACCGCCCAGGCGGCCGTCCGTGCCGACCTCGCGGGCCACGCGGGTGACCTCGTCCGCGAAGGCGCGCAGCTGGTCCACCATCGTGTTGACGGTGTCCTTCAGTTCCAGGATCTCGCCGCGCGCGTCGACGGTGATCTTCTTCGACAGGTCACCGTTGGCGACGGCTGTCGTGACCTGGGCGATGTTGCGGACCTGTGAAGTCAGGTTCAGCGCCATGAAGTTGACGTTGTCGGTGAGGTCCTTCCAGACGCCCGACACGCCCCGCACCTGCGCCTGCCCGCCGAGGTTTCCCTCGGTGCCGACCTCGCGGGCGACGCGGGTGACCTCGTCGGCGAAGGCGGAGAGCTGGTCGACCATCGTGTTGATGGTCGACTTCAGTTCGAGGATCTCACCCTTCGCCTCGACGGTGATCTTCTTGCCGAGGTCGCCCTGCGCCACCGCGGTGGACACCAGGGCGATGTTGCGGACCTGTGAAGTCAGGTTGTCCGCCATGAAGTTGACGTTGTCGGTGAGGTCCTTCCAGACCCCGGAGACCCCGCGCACCTGCGCCCGTCCGCCGAGGTTTCCCTCGGTGCCGACCTCTCGGGCCACGCGGGTGACCTCGTCGGCGAAGGCGGAGAGCTGGTCGACCATCGTGTTGATGGTCGACTTCAGCTCCAGGATCTCGCCCTGCGCGTCGACCGTGATCTTCTGGCTCAGGTCGCCGTTGGCGACGGCCGTCGTCACCTGGGCGATGTTGCGGACCTGCGACGTCAGGTTCGACGCCATGAAGTTGACGTTGTCCGTGAGGTCCTTCCAGACCCCGGAGACCCCGCGCACCTGCGCCCGCCCGCCCAACTGCCCCTCGGTGCCGACCTCTCGGGCCACCCGGGTGACCTCGTCGGCGAAGGCGGAGAGCTGGTCGACCATCGTGTTCACGGTGAGCTTCAGTTCGAGCAGCTCACCCGTCGCCTCGACGGTCACCGTCCGGGTCAGGTCGCCGCGCGCCACCGCCGTCGTCACCAGGGCGATGTCACGCACCTGCGCCGTCAGCCGCGACGCCATCGTGTTGACCGCTTCCGTCACATCCCGCCAACTGCCTGACAGGCCCTGCACCTTGGCCCGGCCGCCGAGCCGACCCTCCGTGCCGACCTCGCGCGCGACCCGCGTCACCTCGCCGGTGAAGAGGGACAGCTGATCGACCATCTTGTTGACGGCGCGGCCCAACCGGCGCAGATCACCGCGCAGTTGGCGGTTGCCGTCGTGCAGATCGACGCGCTGGGTGAGGTCGCCGCCGGCCACCGCGTCCAGGACGCGCGTCGCGTTCGCCGCGGGTGCCACCAGCGCGTCCAGCAGCTGGTTCACGTCGTTGACCCTGCTCGTCCAGCTGCCCTGGCCGGGGCTCGCCGACAGCCGCTCGTCCAGCCGCCCGTGCCGCACCAGCTCTCTGCGGACACGCTGCACCTCGGAGTTGAAGTGCGTGTTGCGGTCCATGATCTGGTTGAACGCGGTGCCGAGATCGGCCACCAGGCCGTGCCCCGTCTCCGGCACCCTGCTGAAGTCACCGTCGCGCGCGGCCGCCATCGCGGCGAGCAGAGGACGGAGATCCGATGCCCGGATCTCCCCGTCCTCGGGTGCCCGAATCTGTCCGTCTTCGAGCACATGCGTAGCACTGTTCTCACTCATGGCGGCCCACTTCGGTAACTCGGCGCTTATGGGCGTGGCCAGTCTGTCACTCTGTCCGTGTCGCCTGAGGCGTATTCGTCCGAACTGCTCAGGGAGCAACACCGTGGGGGTCATTCCGACGCAACGGGAGTCCGTTGCCTGTGCTCCTGATGCGCCGGCGCACCACCGGCCGGGTCAGGAGGCGGTGGCACGCACCTCGCTGCCCGGCACGCCCCTGGCGCCCGGCGCCGCCCGCGAGTTCGTGCGCGCCACGCTCGCCGGCTGGACCGAACCCGCCGCGCCCGGAGCCGAATCGGAGGCGCGCGCCCAGGCCGTTGCCGGGTCGGCCGACGCCCGGCGGCGCCGGGACTGGCCGGTGGACGACGCGATGGTCGTCGTCAGTGAACTCGTCACCAACGCCGTCGTGCACGCCGGCACCGACGTCGAGGCGGTCTGCCGCCTGGAGGCCGCCGCCGACGGGTCGCCGGGCACGCTGCTCATCGAGGTCTCCGACCGCCACCCGGCGCGCGCGGTACGCGACGAAGCCGCCGAGCGCCCCCATGGCACCCGCGAGTACGGCCGCGGCCTGCGACTGGTCTCCACTCTCTGCGAAGCCTGGGGCATCACCTATCGCACCGGCGTCAAGACCGTCTGGGCCCGGCTGCCCCTCGACGGGCGCGCGTCCCTGGAGGAACCCGCGGAAGAGGCGTACGCCGGTCAGCACACCCTGGAGCGCGGCCTGCGGATCTCCGAGGCCCTCGCCGCCGAGCCGCGGCACCGAGCCCGCCAGGACCAGGACTGGGTGAACCGCGGCGCCCTCTCCTTCCTCGCCGAGGCCTCCGACATGCTCGCCGGGCAGCTCGACGAGAACCTCGTGGCCGCCCTCGCCGGACAACTGCTGGTCCCGCGCATCGCCGACTGGTGCGCGGTGTGGCTGGAGGACGAGGCCACCGACCGGGCCGGCCGGGGCGGCCTCGGCGTCGACTTCGGGCCACGGCTCGCCCGCGTCTGGCACGGCAGCGAGAACCACATCGAGGAACTGCGCCGCGCCCTGGAGAAGGACCCGCCGCGGCTGCCCGACTCGGTACGCTCCCGCGCCGTCCCCGTGCCCTGGCCCGGCGAGGAGCCCGGCGCCCGCGGGACGGGCGGTGCGGCCCTCGCGTACCGGCTGATCGCCGGCGGGCGCCCGCTCGGCACCCTCGTCATCGGGCGCGCCGGGGTGGTCGGCTTTCCCGACGAGGTCAACGGACTCGTCGAGGACCTCAGCCGCCGGGTCGCCCTCGCCATCGGCGCGGCCCGCCAGTACGCCCGCCAGGCCACCATCAGCCGCGTCCTCCAGCGCGGCCTGCTGCCCGGCGCCGTCGCCGAGATCCCCGGCGTGAGCAGCGCCCTCGTGTACGAGCCGCTCGACAAGGGCGGCCCCAGCGGCGACTTCTACGACCTGTTCCCGGCCGGGGACGGCCGCTGGTGCTTCGCCGTGGGCGACGTCCAGGGCAAGGGGCCCGAGGCGGCCGTCGTGATCGGACTGGCCCGGCCCTGGCTGCGGCTGCTGGCCCGCGAGGGGTACGACGTCCCCGACGTCCTCGACCGCCTCAACCAGCTCCTGCTCGACGACGCCACCGAGGCGGCGGACGCCGCGGCCCGTGCCCTCGTCGCCACCGGCGGCCCCGGACTCGCCGCCGACGAGGGCCCGCAGACCCGCTTCCTCTCCCTTCTCTACGGCGAACTGGTGCCCTTCGACGGCGGAGTGCACTGCACCCTGGCCTCCGCCGGGCACCCGCTGCCGCTGCTCCTCGGCCCCACCGGCGAGGTGCGCGAGGTGGCAAGACCGCAGACGCTCCTCGGCGTCGTCGAGGACGCGACCTACACCGCCGAGACCTTCGAGCTGTACCCCGGCGACAGCGTGCTGTGCGTCACGGACGGCGTGACGGAGCGGCGCTCGGGCCACCGCCAGTTCGACGACGACGAAGGCCTCGCGCAGGCCCTCACCGGCTGCGCCGGGCTGAGCGCCGAGCTGATAGCGGAACGCATCCGCCGGCTGGTGCACGAGTTCGGCGAGAAGCCGCCGGAGGACGACCTGGCACTGCTGGTGCTGCAGGCGGAGTAGAGGGCGTACGGCGCATGTCCGCCCGTGCGGGACAATGGAAGGCATGCCTTCCGCACTCCCCGACGGTGAGCCCGTCCCCGACGACGGCGCGCTGCCCGCGCACGCCCTGGCCGGCGCGGCCGACCGCCCCCTCGGGTTCTATCTGCACGTCCCGTACTGCGCGACCCGCTGCGGCTACTGCGACTTCAACACCTACACGGCGACCGAGCTGCGAGGCACCGGAGGCGTCCTCGCCTCCCGCGACAACTACGCGTCGACCCTGATCGACGAGGTCCGCCTCGCCCGCAAGGTCCTCGGCGACGACCCGCGCCCGGTGCGCACGGTCTTCGTCGGAGGCGGTACGCCCACGCTGCTGGCAGCCGACGATCTCGTACGGATGCTGGGGGCGATCCGCGACGAGTTCGGCCTGGCGCCCGACGCGGAGGTCACGACGGAGGCGAACCCGGAGTCGGTCGACCCCGCCTACCTGGCCACCCTCCGGGCCGGCGGCTTCAACCGGATCTCCTTCGGCATGCAGAGCGCCCGGCAGCACGTCCTGAAGGTCCTGGACCGCACCCACACCCCCGGCCGCCCCGAGGCGTGCGTCGCCGAGGCCCGCGCGGCCGGCTTCGAGCATGTGAACCTCGACCTGATCTACGGCACGCCGGGGGAGACGGACGACGACTGGCGCGCCTCGCTCGACGCGGCGCTCGGCGCCGGGCCCGACCATGTCTCCGCGTACGCGCTGATCGTCGAGGAGGGCACGCAGCTCGCCCGGCGCATCCGCCGGGGCGAGGTTCCGATGACCGACGACGACGTCCACGCCGACCGCTACCTGATCGCCGACGAGGTGATGTCGGCGGCGGGCTTCGACTGGTACGAGGTCTCCAACTGGGCCACCTCGGAGGGGGCCCGCTGCCTGCACAACGAGCTGTACTGGCGGGGCGCCGACTGGTGGGGTGCGGGGCCCGGCGCCCACAGCCATGTGGGCGGGGTGCGGTGGTGGAACGTCAAGCATCCCGGGGCGTATGCCGGTGCGCTGGCCGCGGGGAAGTCCCCCGGGGCGGGCCGTGAACTCCTCTCCGAGGAGGACCGCCGCGTGGAACGCATCCTCCTGGAGCTGCGGCTCCGCGACGGCTGTCCGCTGTCCCTGCTCCACCCGGCCGGTCTCGCCGCCTCCCGCCGGGCCCTGTCCGAGGGCCTCCTCGAACCCGTCCCCTACGACGCCGGTCGCGCCGTCCTCACCCTGCGCGGCCGCCTCCTCGCTGACGCGATCGTCCGAGACCTGGTGGACTGAGCCACCGGCCCCCTTCACTTCCACGCTCACCCGGGGTGGGTGGGCAAACCCCGGGTACCCCCTGTTTCCTTGTCACCCGGGGTTGGTGCGGGCCGGAGGTGGGTCACGCAGCCCGGCGCTTACGGGGTGCCGCTGCGCCCACCCGTGCCGCCCCTAAGGGGTGTTTTGAAGGTCCCGCACAGCACCCACGGCGCCCGGCACGCACCCTCGCCGCACCGGCCGAAGCCCCAAGTACGTCCAGTACGAGGGCCTTCGTCCGGCACGCCGAGGGCACGCACCGAACACCGCGGGCACCGCACAGGACTTTCAAAACACCCCCTAGTCCCCGACTGTGGCTGCCAGGGCCGCCCCGGACTCCGTGTCCGCGGCGGCCCTGCCGTGTACCGGGGCGGGGGCGCGGGCGGTGAGCAGCAGGTACAGCGCGCCGCCCACGATCCCCGACAGTACGAAGCTGCAGTCCACCCCGCCGGTCAGGGACAGCAGCGGGCCCTCGTACGAGGGGAGAGAGACCGCGAGCAGGCCGACGAACGCGCCCAGCGCCCAGGACACGGTGGCCTGGACGTTCCAGCCGCCCCGGTACCAGTAGATCCCGCCCCTGGAGCGGCGGTTGAAGACCTGAAGGGCGTCCGGGTCGTACACCCCGCGACAGCGGGCGAAGCCGATGAGGGTGATGACGGCCCAGGGTGTGCCGATCGCGGTGAGCAGCAGCACGAAGGACGTCATCGCGTCCTGCGCGGACGAGGCGTAGTGGCCCACGAAGACGCAGGCCGTGGCGACGACGGCGACCGAGTACGTGGCGCGGGCGCGGGAGGCGCGGGGGAGGATCGCGTCGAGGTCGAGACCCATGGAGTACAGCATCAGGCCCGCGTTGCCGACCGAGCCCGCGGAGGCGGCGAGCAGCAACGGGACCAGGTACCAGGTGGGGGAGGCGGAGACCAGCGGTCCGGCGTAGTCGAGGGCCGCGCGCGCCCCGTACGCCGTGAAGGTGCCGAAGAGCTGCGGCACGAGGAGCCCGGCGATCAGGCCCAGCCAGGTGGCGTGCAGGACCTTGCGGGAGGAGTGGCGGGACGGCGAGATGTAGCGCGTGTAGTCGCCGAGGAGGGTGATGAACGCGATGGGCCCGGACAGTCCCGCCGCCACCGCCGCGAGCAGCCAGGTCGGCCAGAAGGAGCCGAGCAGACAGCCGCCCGTCCCCGGCAGCGCGGCGGTGCTGAAGTGCGGTGCGTACGCGATCAGGCCGAGGGCGAGCAGCGCGGTCATGCCGATCGCGAGGACGCGGGACATGGTGAGCAGGACGCGGTAGCCGTAGACGGCGCCGGCGACGGTCGCGGCGGCGAGCACGCCGTACACGACGGCGTACGAGAGACCGTCGACCGGCAGTCCCACCAGGCGGTTGAGGACGCCCACCATCACGTCGCCGCCGATCCACACGGTCAGCGCGGTGTAGCCGAGGGCGAGCAGCAGGCCGACGACCGAGCCGACCAGCCGTCCCCGTACGCCGAACTGCGCGCCGGAGGAGGTGGAGAGGTTCGTCGCCGTGCGCAGTGAGACCAGGGCGAGCGGCGCGGTGAGGGCCGTGCCGACCACCGTGCCCGCCACCACCGAGCTGACCGACGCCCACCAGCCGAGCCCGAAGGACGGCGGCAGCCAGCCGAAGATGATCACGCCGAGGCAGAGGTTGGAGCCGAGCAGGATCGACACGAGATCGCGCGGCCCGCTGGTGCGCTCCTCGTCGGGGATGGTGTCGACTCCGCGCTGTTCTATCGGCATGGCTGGTCTCCTTCGATCGGCCATCGGTGAGGTGGAGCAAGTTAGAGCGACGTTCAATGTGGCGTGAGGCGCTGCTGCCAGTCAATGCTTCTGTCTTGCGAATCTCATGGTTAGAGTGTTGTTCTAAGTAGTGGAAAGCAAGGAGGTGTCGCGACGTGAGACTGACCCCTACGGAACGTGACCGGCTGCTGCTCTTCGGAGCCGCCGAGCTGGCCCGCGCCCGCCGCGCCCGGGGCCTGCGTCTGAACGTCCCCGAGGCGACGGCACTCATCGCGGACACCGTCTGCGAGGCGGCCCGCGACGGGCGGCGCCTCGCCGAGGCCATCGAGGCCGCCCGGGCCGTGCTCGGCCCGGGCGACGTGCTGCCCGGTGTCGCCGACGTCGTCACCGAGGTCCATGTCGAGGCCGTCTTCGACGACGGTTCGCGGCTCGCGGTGGTCACCGACCCCATCGGCGGGGGACTGGGCGACGGTGCTCCGGGCGCGCTGCTGCCGGGGCCCGCGCACGCCGAGCCGGTCGCCGCGGTACGGCTGACCGTCACCAACACCGCCACCGTGCCGGTCTCCGTCACCTCCCACTTCCACTTCTTCGAGGCCAACCCGCGGCTCGACTTCGAGCGGGCGACGGCGTACGGGATGCGGCTCGCGGTTCCGGCCGGGTCGTCCGTGCGCTTCGGGCCGGGCGAGAGCGTCGAGGTCGGGCTGCTGCCGATCGGCGGCGAGCGCGTCGCGATCGGTTTCGCGGGGCTGGTCGACGGCCCGCTGGACGCGCCGGGCGCGAAGCAAGAGGCCCTGCGCAGGGCCGCCGCCTGCGGATACCTGGGAGCGCAGCGATGAATCCGTACGAGTACGCCGGCGCCCACGGCCCCCGCGCCGGTGACCGCGTCCGCCTCGGCGACTCCGGGCTGACCGTCCGGGTCGAGTCCGACGCCCAGAAGTACGGGGACGAGTTCCTCGCCGGGTTCGGCAAGACCGCCCGCGACGGGCTGCACCTCAAGGCCGCCGCCGTCCGCGACACCTGCGACGTCGTCATCAGCAACGTGGTGGTGATCGACGCGGCCCAGGGCATCCGGAAGGTGTCCATCGGTATCCGGGAGGGGCGGATCTGCTCGATCGGGCGGGCCGGCAACCCCGACACCCTCGACGGCGTCGACGTCGTGGTCGGCACCGGCACCTCCATCGTCTCCGGCGAGGGGCTCATCGCCACCGCCGGAGCCGTCGACACCCACGTCCATCTGCTGTCGCCGCGCATCATGGAGGCCTCGCTCGCCTCCGGGGTGACCACGGTCATCGGCCAGGAGTTCGGGCCGGTGTGGGGCGTCGGTGTCAACTCGCCCTGGGCGCTGCGGCACGCCTTCAACGCCTTCGACGCCTGGCCGGTCAACATCGGCTTCCTGGGCCGGGGTTCGTCGTCCTCGGACGCGCCCCTGGTCGAGGCGCTCGCGGAGGGCGGCGCCTCCGGCTTCAAGGTCCACGAGGACATGGGCGCCCATACGCGGGCGTTGGACACCGCGCTGCGCGTCGCGGAGGAGCACGACGTCCAAGTCGCCCTGCACAGCGACGGGTTGAACGAGTGTCTGTCCGTCGAGGACACCCTGCGCGTCCTCGACGGACGCACCATCCACGCCTTCCACATCGAGGGCTGCGGCGGCGGCCACGTGCCGAACGTCCTGAAGATGGCGGGCGTCGCCAACGTCATCGGCTCCTCCACCAACCCGACCCTGCCCTTCGGCAGGGACGCGGTCGCCGAGCACTACGGAATGATCGTCTCCGTCCATGACCTGAAGACCGACCTGCCGGGCGACGCCGCCATGGCCCGCGACCGCATCCGGGCCGGCACGATGGGCGCCGAGGACGTGCTGCACGACCTGGGGGCGATCGGCATCACCTCGTCCGACGCGCAGGGCATGGGCCGCGCGGGCGAGACCGTGCGCCGGACGTTCGCGATGGCCGGGAAGATGAAGGCGCAGTTCGGCGCCCCGGACGACCACGACAACGAACGCGTCCTGCGCTACATGGCCAAGCTGACCATCAACCCCGCCCTCGCGCACGGCCTCGCGCACGAGGTCGGCTCCATCGAGGTCGGCAAACTCGCCGACATCGTGCTGTGGCGCCCCGAGTTCTTCGGCGCCAAGCCACAGCTCGTGCTGAAGTCCGGCTTCCCGGCGTACGGCGTCGTCGGCGACCCCAACGCGGCCACCGACACCTGCGAACCCCTGGTGCTGGGCCCGCAGTTCGGGGCGTACGGCGCGACCCCCGCCGACATCTCGGTCGCCTTCGTCGCGCAGGCCGCGCTCGACCAGGGCAATGACACGATGCCCACCCGCCGCCGCCGGGTCGCCGTGCGCGGAACCCGCGGCATCGGACCGGCCGACCTGCGCCTCAACTCCCGTACCGGAGCGGTCGATGTGGACCAGCGCACCGGGCTGGTCACCCTGGACGGCGACCCGCTCAGCTCCGAGCCCGCCGACTCGGTCTCCCTCAACCGCCTGTACTTCCTGTAGATGTCACAGCCCCTAAGGACCCCCATGTCTGCTGCCGCCGACGGCTTCCGTATGCCCGCCGAGTGGGCCCCGCACGAGCGCACCTGGATGGCGTGGCCGGGCTCCAACCCCACCTTCGACACCCCGGACGACCTCGCCGAATCACGCCGCGCCTGGGCGGAGGTGGCTCGCACGATCCGCCGCTTCGAGCCGGTCACCATCGTGTGCGGGCCCGGCCAGTCGGCCGACGCTCGCGAACTCCTCGGCGTGGACGTCGAGTTGGTCGAGCGGGAACTCGACGACGCCTGGATGCGTGACATCGGCCCCACGTTCCTGACCAACGGACAGGGCGAACTCGCCGCCGTGGACTGGACGTTCAACGGCTGGGGCGCCCAGGAATGGGCCCGCTGGGAGCACGACGCGAAGATCGCCGCGTACGTCTGCGATCTCGCGGGGGCGACGACGTACGCCTCGAAACTGGTCAACGAGGGCGGCGCGATCCACGTCGACGGCGAGGGCACCGTCCTGCTCACCGAGACCGTGCAGCTCGGCCCGGAACGCAACCCGCAGTGGACCCGTGAGCAGGTCGAGGCGGAGATCCACGCCCACCTCGGCACCCGCAAGGCGATCTGGCTGCCGCGCGGCCTGACCGGCGACTACCCTCCGCACGGCTTCGGCACGCTCGGCCACGTCGACATCGTCGCCGCCTTCGCCCGGCCCGGCGTGATCGTCGCGCACTCCCAGCCGGACCCCGCGCACCCCGACCACGAGGTCAGCAAGGAGATCATCGGCCTGCTCAGGGCGCAGACCGATGCGCGCGGGCGCCGGATCGAGGTCGTCGAGGTACCCGCCCCGACCGTCCTGGAGGCCGACGGACACTGGGCCGACTACTCCTACATCAACCACTACCTCTGCAACGGCGGCGTCGTGCTCTGCGGCTTCGACGACCCGCGCGACGAGATCGCGGCCGGGATCTTCCGCCGGCTGTTCCCCGAGCGGACGGTCACACTGGTGGACGCCCGTACGATCTTCTCCGGTGGCGGTGGCATCCACTGCATCACCCAGCAGCAGCCGAAGATCTGAGGAGTGCGCCATGGCCGGTGCCCGCAGAAACGCACCGCCCCGTGAGGACGTCCTCGCCGCCGCCATGGACATGATCGCCGCGCGCGGTCTGGAGAAGCTCACCATGGCGGCGCTCGGCCGCGAGGTCGGTATGAGCAGCGGGCACCTCCTCTACTACTTCCGCTCCAAGGACGAGCTGCTGCTGCAGACCCTGGAGTGGAGCGAGGGCCGCCTCGGCGCCGAGCGCGGCCGGCTGCTCACCCGGGCGGCCCCGGCCCGCGAGCGCCTCGACGCCTACGTCGACCTGTACGTCCCCGACGGTCACCGCGACCCGCACTGGACGCTCTGGCTGGAGGTCTGGAACCGCTCGCAGAGCGCTGCCGTCGACTCGTCCGCCCGCGAGCGACAGGTCGCCATCGAGGGCGCCTGGCACCGCGACCTGGTGGCGCTGCTCGCCGAAGGCATGTCGCACGGCGCGTTCCGCACCGTCGACGCGGACCGCTTCGCCGCCCGGCTGCGCGCGCTCCTCGACGGCTTCTCCATCCATGTGGCCATCGGTCTGCGCGGCACCGATCGTGGCCAAATCCTGTCCCACGTACGGGAGTTCCTCGACGAGTCGCTCGGCTGACCGGCGTTCGCGGACGGTCGATCATCCGTCCGGGTTGTACGTAATCGAGCGCATTGACCCGTGGTGCATGGTGCGGTTGTCTTCGGGAGAGCCCCTGGTTCAGGGCCGGGGGAAGACAGGATTCCGGGGGGAAATCATGTCCACTGCTGCACATGTGCCCTTAGGCGCCGCCCTGCTCCTCGTGCCGACCGGCGCGAGCATCCCGACCGCCGTGGCCGCCCCGACCGACGCCGCGGCGCCGATCGCCCCGCGCGTCGAGCGGATCAGCACCGCCGCCGACGGCACCCAGGCCGACGGCGGCTCCTCCGCCGCTTCGCTGACCCCGAACGGCCGCTTCGTCGCCTTCCGCTCCTCGGCGACCACCCTCGTGCCCGAGGGCGTGACCCACTCGGGCACCTGCTCCCGTGTGCGCGACCTGCGCACCGGCGCCGACCGCACGATCGCCGACACGGCGGCCGCGGGCACCGGCGCCGTGAGCGACCGAGCCGTCACCTTCACCTCGTCGGCACCCGACCTGGTACCGGCCGACACGTACGCGGTCGCCGACATCTTCCTGAGCCACACCCACTGACAGACGCCCTCAAGCGCAGCCGAGCAACGACGGCCCGCGGTCGCGTACGCACGGACCCGACCCACAACGCACCCCCGGCGAACGCCGCCCCCGCCATGCCCCGACACCCACAGAAAGAGCCCTGATGACCCCGCGTACGACAACCGCCACCGCATTCCTCCTCGCCGCCGGCCTCGGCACACTCGCCGCACCCCCGGCGTCCGCCGCCCCCACGCCACCCACCACCGTGCGCGTGAGCGTCGACCGCGACGGCGGCCAGATCGCCGCGCCCTCGTTCCACCCGAGCGTCAGCCCCATGACGGGCGACGTCTTCTACACCAGCGAAGGCCCCGTCTACAGCGGCGACACCAACGGGATGTCCGACGTCTACCACGGCAGTTCCCCTGTCAGCTACAGCGGACAGAACCACGGCATGGGCAACGGCCGCTCGTACGACGGTTCGCCCTGCGCGACCGGCAGGATGACCGCCTTCGTCTCCGAGGCCACCGACATCACGACATCCGGCCGCACCGACACCACACCCGCGGTCTTCGTGCGCAACGCCGCCGTCGGCAAGGTCTCCTTCGCCAGCTACGGCTACCAGGGCGTGCCGTTCACCTGGGCGGGCCAGCCCGTGGTCAGCGCCGACTGCCAGTGGGTCGCCTTCAGCGCCACCCTGCCGTCCACGCCCGACCGCGTCGAGCAGCCCCGCGTCTACCGGTACCGCATCTACGACGGCTCGGTCCAGCAGGTCAGCCAGGACTCGGACGGCTCCCGCGCGGCGGTCCGCCCGTCGATCAGCGCCGACGGCCGCCACGTCGCCTACCAGTGGTCGATCCCGCACCCCGGCGGCCCGGCCAACGACAGCGACATCTACGTACGCGACCTGGAGACCGGGACCCTGGAGAAGGCGTCCGTGGGACGGCACGGCCATGCCGCGAACCGCGAGTCCACCGGGCCCTCGCTCAGCGCCGACGGCCGGCACATCGCCTTCGACTCCTACGCCTCCAACCTCGCCCCGGGCGACACCAACGGCAGCGCGAACGTCTTCGTGCGAGACCTGGACAAGGGAGTCACGCGGCTGGTCAAGGGCGCGGGCAGCCGCGTGTACACCCGCGAGGCCGCGCTCAGCGCCGACGGGCTGCACCTCGCGTACGTCTCGGCACGGCTGCGCGACCCGGACAGTGTCCCGGCCGTGTACCTGCGCGATCTGGTCACCGGCGCGACCCAGCTGATCAGCGCCGACACCGCGGGTCACCGCAACGACCAGGCGGCCCAGAATCCGTCCGTCAACGAGAACGGCACGGTGGTGGCCTTCGACTCGGCCTCCCCGGACCTCGTCCCCGGAGACACGAACGGCACCAACGACGTCTTCCTGCGCCGCCTCGGCTGAGACTCCGCCGAGACTCCGCGCCCGCTGCGCACGTGAACACTGTGAAGATCGTGAAGAACATGAAGAACGCGATGAACGCAATGAACGAAAACCGAGGCGCTCTTGTCGCGATCGTGATCAGCGGGCACGTTACGGCTCATGGCACTCATGGGACGAGAGCACTGGAAGACGGTCTGGGTCGGCTCGGCCGGCAACATGGTGGAGTGGTTCGACTGGTTCGTGTACGCGAGCTTCGCCACCTACTTCGCCGGAGCGTTCTTCCCCGACGACAACCCCACGGCCCAACTCATGAACACCGCGGGCATCTTCGCGGTCGGCTTCTTCATGCGCCCGGTCGGCGGCTGGCTGCTCGGCCGGGTCGCCGACCGCCGGGGCCGCAAGACCGCGCTGACCCTGACCGTCACCCTCATGTCGGTCTCGGCCGTCCTCATCGCGATCGCGCCGACGTACGCCGTCGCGGGCTACGGCGGCGCGCTCGTACTGCTCATCGCCCGTCTGCTGCAGGGACTTTCGGTCGGCGGCGAGTACGCGGCCAGCGCCACCTACATGACGGAGGCGACCGACCCGAAGCGGCGCGGCTTCGCCTCCAGCTTCCAGTACGTGTCGATGACGGTCGGCCAACTCATCGGCCTGGCCCTGCTGATCATCCTCCAACGCACCTTGTCCGAGGAGGCGCTGGGCAGTTGGGGCTGGCGCATCCCGTTCGTGGTCGGCGCGGCGGGCGCGGCCGTCGTCTTCTACCTGCGGCGCACCATGCTGGAGAGCGAGGTGTACGAGGAGGACGCGGCCGGCGCCTCCGAGCGGGGCACCCTGCGCGCCCTGGGGGAGCACCGGCGCGAGGCGTTCCTCGTCGTCGCGCTCACCATGGGCGGCACGCTCGCGTACTACACGTACACCACGTACCTGACGAAGTACCTGTCGAACACGGCCGGGCTGCCCAAGCAGACGGCGACCCTGGTCTCCTTCTGCGCGCTGCTGGTCTTCGCGTGCATCCAGCCGCTGGCCGGAGCACTGTCCGACCGGATCGGGCGCCGCCCGATGCTGATCACCTTCGGGGTCTGCGCGACCTTCCTGACGGTCCCGGTGATGACCCTGCTGTCCGGAGTGGACAGCTTCTGGCCGGCCTTCGGGCTCGCCCTTTTCGCCCTGGTGATGATCACGCCGTACACGGCGCTGAGCGCGGTGGTGAAGGCCGAGCTGTTCCCCACCGGCGTACGCGCACTGGGCGTCGCGCTGCCGTACGCCGTCGCGAACTCCCTCTTCGGCGGGACGGCGGAGTACGTCGCCCTGTGGTTCAAGAAGGGCGGCCACGAGTCCGGCTTCTACTGGTACGTGGCGGGGTGCGCGGCCGTGTCGCTCGTGGTCTACGTCACCATGCGGGAGACCAGGCACGTGGACCTGAACCGGGTCGGCGGTGGCCGGAAGCCCTCCACGGAGCCGGACGCGCGGCTCGCATCCTGAGACACCCGTGAGCACGGGGGCAGGGCTGTGCCAGACTGCCTCCGTGCTCTCGTTCGCCATGATTATTGGCAGCAGGCGCGCCGGTCCGCAGTGACCGCCACGTACCACCACGTACGGGCGGACATCGTGTCCTCGACCCGCGCGCAGACCTCTCGCACCCGCGAGAGGTTTTTCTGTTTCCTGGCCCACCACAAGCCGGGAGAGGAGCGCGAGGGATCATTGTCATCGGGGGACGGTGGAGCCGGTCATTCCGGTACGACCGAGATCCAAATCCTCAGGAGCCAGAGACCATGACGGAAACCAGCGAACTCGACGATTCGTTCCACGTCTTCGACACGACCCTGCGCGACGGCGCGCAGCGTGAGGGCATCAACCTCACCGTCGCGGACAAGCTGGCCATCGCACGGCACCTGGACGACTTCGGCGTGGGCTTCATCGAGGGCGGCTGGCCCGGCGCCAACCCGCGCGACACCGAGTTCTTCGCCCGCGCCCAGCAGGAGATCTCCTTCAAGCACGCCCAGCTGGTCGCCTTCGGCGCCACCCGCCGGGCCGGTGCCAAGGCCTCCGAGGACCCGCAGGTCAAGGCCCTCCTGGACTCCGGCGCCCCGGTCGTCACCCTGGTCGCGAAATCGCACGACCGTCATGTCGAGCTGGCACTGCGCACGACCCTCGACGAGAACCTGGAGATGGTCCGTGACACCGTCTCGCACCTGAAGGCGCAGGGCCGCCGGGTCTTCGTCGACTGTGAGCACTTCTTCGACGGCTACCGGGCGAACCCGGAGTACGCGAAGGCCGTCGTCCGCGCCGCCGCCGAGGCCGGCGCCGACGTGGTCGTCCTGTGCGACACCAACGGCGGCATGCTCCCCGCCCAGGTCCAGGCGGTCGTCGGCACGGTCCTCGCCGACACCGGCGCCCGGCTCGGCATCCACGCCCAGGACGACACGGGCTGCGCGGTCGCCAACACCCTCGCGGCCGTCGACGCGGGCGCCACCCATGTGCAGTGCACGGCCAACGGCTACGGCGAGCGCGTCGGCAACTCGAACCTGTTCCCGGTAGTCGCCGCCCTGGAGCTGAAGTACGGCAAGAAGGTCCTGCCCGAGGGCGCGCTGCGCGAGATGACCCGGATCTCGCACGCCATCGCCGAGGTCGTGAACCTCACCCCGTCCACGCACCAGCCGTACGTGGGCGTCTCGGCCTTCGCGCACAAGGCGGGCCTGCACGCCTCCGCGATCAAGGTCGACCCCGACCTGTACCAGCACATCGACCCCGAGCAGGTCGGCAACACCATGCGGATGCTCGTATCCGACATGGCGGGCCGCGCGTCCATCGAGCTCAAGGGCAAGGAACTCGGCGTCGACATCAGCGGTGACCGCGAGCTGGTCGGCCGGGTCGTCGAGCGCGTCAAGGAACGCGAGCTCAAGGGCTACACGTACGAGGCCGCCGACGCCTCCTTCGAACTGCTGCTGCGCGCGGAGGCGGAGGGCCGCCCCCGCTCGTACTTCCAGGTCGAGTCCTGGCGCGCGATCGTCGAGGACCGCCCCGACGGCAGCCACGCCAACGAGGCCACCGTGAAGCTCTTCGCCAAGGGCGAGCGCATCGTCGCCACCGCCGAGGGCAACGGCCCGGTCAACGCGCTCGACCGCGCCCTGCGCGTCGCCCTGGAGAAGATCTACCCCCAGCTCGCCAAGCTGGAGCTCGTCGACTACAAGGTCCGCATCCTGGAGGGCAAGCACGGCACGTCCTCCACCACGCGGGTCCTCATCTCCACCTCCGACGGCAGCGGCGAGTGGTCCACGGTCGGCGTCGCCGAGAACGTGATCGCCGCGTCCTGGCAGGCACTGGAGGACGCCTACACGTACGGGCTGCTGCGGGCCGGGGGCGCGAACCCGTCGCCATCATCGGCATGAGCTGCCGCTACCCCGGAGGGGTGGAGAGCCCGGAAGACCTGTGGCGGCTGGTCG
>NZ_JBEXDZ010000143.1:0-24372 GCF_040606085.1 Streptomyces sp. NPDC005485
CAAGTACGTCCAGTACGAGGGCCTTCGTCCGGCACGCCGAGGGCACGCACCGAACACCGCGGGCACCGCACAGGACTTTCAAAACACCCCCTAGTGCGCCGCCGACTCCCAGTCCGGCCCCGCGCCGACGGAGACGTCGAGGGGGGCGCGGAGGTGGACGGCGTCGGCCATTTCTCGGCGGACCAGAGCCTCGATCCCCTCACGTTCGCCCGGGGCGATCTCCAGGACGATTTCGTCGTGGACCTGGAGAAGCATGCGGGACTTGAGGTTCGCCTTCTCCAGGGCGCGGCCCACGTTCAGCATGGCGATCTTGACGATGTCGGCGGCCGTGCCCTGGATGGGGGCGTTGAGGGCCATGCGTTCGGCCATCTCACGGCGCTGACGGTTGTCGCTGTTGAGGTCGGGAAGGTAGCGGCGGCGGCCGAAGAGGGTCTCCGTGTAGCCCGTGGCGCGGGCCTCGTCGACGACGCGGCGCAGATAGTCGCGAACGCCCCCGAAGCGCTCGAAGTAGGTGTCCATCAGGCCGCGGGCCTCACCCGCGTCGATGTTCAGCTGCTGGGAGAGACCGAACGCCGACAGCCCGTACGCGAGTCCGTACGACATCGCCTTGATCTTGCGGCGCATCTCCGCGTCGACAGCGGACCGCTCCACGGAGAACACCTGGGAGGCGACCGTGGTGTGCAGGTCCTCGCCGGACGAGAACGCCTCCAGGAGGCCCTCGTCCTCGGAGAGGTGGGCCATCACGCGCAGTTCGATCTGGCTGTAGTCCGCGGTCATGAGGGACTCGAAGCCCTCGCCGACGACGAACCCGCGCCGGATCGCACGCCCCTCGTCCGTACGGACGGGGATGTTCTGCAGGTTCGGATCGGTGGAGGAGAGGCGGCCGGTCGCGGCGACGGTCTGGTTGAACGTGGTGTGGATGCGGCCGTCCGCGGCGATCGTCTTGATCAGGCCCTCGACGGTCACGCGCAGCTTCGCCTGCTCGCGGTGGCGGAGCATGATGACGGGCAGCTCGTGGTCGGTCTGGGTGGCCAGCCAGGCCAGCGCGTCCGCGTCCGTCGTGTAGCCCGTCTTCGTCTTCTTCGTCTTGGGCAGATCGAGCTCGCCGAAGAAGACCTCCTGGAGCTGCTTGGGCGAGCCGAGGTTGAACTCGTGCCCCACGGAGGCGTGGGCCTCCTTCACGGCCTGCTGCACGGCGGCCGCGAACATCTGCTCCATGGCTTCCAGATGCGCCCGGTCCGCGGCGATGCCGTGCCGCTCCATACGGGCCAGGAGCGCGGACGTCGGCAGCTCCATGTCACGCAGCAGGTCCGCCGCGCCGACCTCCTGGAGCTTGTGACCGAACGCCTCGCCGAGGTCGAGGATCGCGCGGGCCTGCACCATCAGCGCGTCGGCCTCGGCCTGCTCGTCCGTGCCGAAGGCCAGCTGTCCGTCGGCCGCGGCGGCGGGCTCCAGCTCACGCCCCAGGTACTCCAGGGACAGCGCGTCCAGCGCGAAGGAGCGGCGCCCCGGCTTGACCAGGTAGGCGGCGAGCGCGGTGTCCATGGTGACGCCCTCGATGGTCCAGCCGTGCTCGGCGAAGACCCGCATGGCGCCCTTGGCGTTGTGCAGCACCTTGGCCGCCGCCGGGTCGGCGAGCCACGCGGCGAACGCGTTCTCGTCGGCCTCGTCCAGCTGCGTCGGGTCGAACCACGCGGCCGCTCCGCCACCCGCGGCGAGCGCGACCTCGGCCACCGAGCCCGAACCGAGCGCCCAGGTGTCCACCGTGGCCAGGCCCAGCACCTGGGTGCCGTGCTCGGCGAGCCACGGCTTCAGCGCGCCCGCGCCCAGCACCGTCCCGTCCAGCGCGACGCCCGGCGCGACCGGCTCCGCGGCGCCCGCCTCCTCGCCGCCCGGGTCGACGGCCAGCAGCCGCTCCCGCAGCGAGGGATTACGGATCTCCAGGGTGTCCAGGACCATCGCGACGGCCGTGCGGTCGTACGCCGCGCGCTCCAGGTCCGTGACCCCCCTGGGCAGTTCGACGTCGCGCACCATCTCGGTGAGACGACGGTTGAGCTGCACCGCCGGCAGGTGGTCGCGCAGGTTCTGCCCGGCCTTGCCCTTGACCTCGTCGACGCGCTCGACCAGCTCCGCGAACGAGCCGAACTGGTTGATCCACTTCGCGGCGGTCTTCTCACCGACACCGGGGATGCCCGGCAGGTTGTCGGACGGGTCACCGCGCAGCGCCGCGAAGTCCGGGTACTGCGCCGGCGTCAGCCCGTACTTCTCGAAGACCTTCTCCGGAGTGAACCGGGTCAGCTCCGAGACGCCCTTCGTCGGGTACAGCACCGTCGTGTGCTCGCTGACCAGCTGGAAGGAGTCACGGTCGCCGGTGACGATGAGGACTTCAAAGCCCTCGGCCTCGGCCTGCGTGGCAAGGGTGGCGATGATGTCGTCGGCCTCGAAGCCGTCCACCGCGAACCGCTCGGCGTGCATCGCGTCCAGCAGCTCACCGATCAGCTCGACCTGGCCCTTGAACTCGTCAGGGGTCTTCGATCTGTTCGCCTTGTACTCGGTGAACTCCTCCGAGCGCCACGTCTTGCGCGAGACGTCGAAGGCCACCGCGAAGTGCGTGGGCGCCTCGTCGCGCAGCGTGTTCGCCAGCATCGACGCGAAACCGTAGATCGCGTTCGTCGGCTGGCCCGTCGCGGTGGTGAAGTTCTCCGCGGGCAGCGCGAAGAACGCGCGGTACGCCAGCGAGTGCCCGTCCATGAGCATCAGCCGCGGACGGCCCGCACCTGCGGTTTTCTCGGTCTTCTTCGATCCTGTCTCTGCCACGTCCCCGATCCTGCCACGTGCCACTGACAGCGCGGGACGTTCAGGGCCGACCACGGCCGCTGTCACCGCCACGTGCGAGGATCGAAGACGCACATCATCGGTGCTCGGCGAAGGAGACAGCGCGATGGCCAGCAAGCCGCCCCAGGGCGATCCGGTTCAGGACGCGCCGCAGGTCGACGAGCCGAAGCACGTCGCCGCCGGACTGCCCGCCATCGGCCACACCCTGCGCATGGCCCAGCAGCAGATGGGCGTGCGCCGCACCGCACTCACCCTGCTGCGCGTCAACCAGAAGGACGGCTTCGACTGCCCGGGCTGCGCCTGGCCCGAGCCGGAGCACCGGCACACCGCGGAGTTCTGCGAGAACGGCGCGAAGGCGGTCGCCGAGGAGGCCACCCTGCGCCGGGTCACCCCGGACTTCTTCACCGAGCACTCCGTGGCCGACCTCGCCGGCCGCAGCGGCTACTGGCTGGGCCAGCAGGGCCGCCTCACCCACCCCATGTACCTGGCGGAGGGCGCCGACCACTACGAGCCGGTGCCCTGGGAGCGGGCCTTCGACATCGTCGCCGAGGAACTCGCCGCGCTCGGCAGCCCCGACGAAGCGCTCTTCTACACCTCGGGGCGCACCAGCAACGAAGCCGCCTTCCTCTACCAGCTGTTCGCCCGCGAACTCGGCACCAACAACCTGCCCGACTGCTCGAACATGTGCCACGAGTCGTCGGGTTCCGCACTGAACGAGACGATCGGCGTCGGCAAGGGCAGCGTCCTGCTGGAGGACCTCTACAAGGCCGACCTGATCATCGTCGCCGGCCAGAACCCCGGCACCAACCACCCGCGCATGCTCTCCGCGCTGGAGAAGGCCAAGGCGAACGGCGCGCGGATCATCAGCGTCAACCCGCTGCCCGAAGCGGGCCTGGAGCGCTTCAAGAACCCGCAGACCCCGCAGGGCATGATCAAGGGCGCCGCCCTCACCGACCTGTTCCTGCAGATCCGCCTCGGCGGCGACCAGGCCCTCTTCCGGCTCCTCAACAAGCTCGTCCTGGAGACGGAAGGCGCCACCGACCAGGCGTTCATCGACGAACACACCCACGGCTACGAGGAGTTCGCGGCCGCCGCCCGCGCCGCCGACTGGGACGAGACCCTCACCGCGACCGGCCTCGGGCGCGAGGAGATCGACGAGGCCCTGAAGATGGTCCTCGCCTCCGAGCGCACCATCGTGTGCTGGGCGATGGGCCTGACCCAGCACAAGCACGCCGTCCCCACCATCCGCGAAGTCGTCAACTTCCTCCTCCTGCGCGGCAACATCGGCCGCCCCGGCGCCGGCGTGTGCCCGGTGCGCGGCCACTCCAACGTGCAGGGCGACCGCACCATGGGCATCTTCGAGCGCCCCGCCCCCGCCTTCCTGGACGCCCTGGAGAAGGAGTTCGGCTTCGCACCCCCGCGCGAACACGGCTACGACGTCGTACGAGCCATCCGCGCCCTGCGCGACGGCGACGCGAAGGTCTTCTTCGCCATGGGCGGCAACTTCGTCTCCGCCTCCCCCGACACCGAGGTCACCGAGGCCGCCATGCGGCGCGCCCGCCTCACCGTCCACGTGTCGACGAAGCTCAACCGCTCCCACGCGATCACCGGCTCCCGCGCCCTGATCCTGCCCACCCTGGGCCGCACCGAGCGCGACCTCCAGGGCAGCGGCGAGCAGTTCGTGACCGTCGAGGACTCCATGGGCATGGTGCACGCCTCACGCGGCCGCCTGGAGCCCGCGAGCCCCCACCTGCTGTCCGAGCCCGCCATCGTGGCCCGCCTCGCCCGCCGGGTGCTCGGCGAGGGCAGCCGCACCCCCTGGGAGGAGTTCGAGAAGGACTACGCGACGATCCGCGACCGCATCGCGCGCGTGATCCCCGGCTTCGACGACTTCAACGCGCGCGTGGCCCACCCCGGGGGCTTCGCCCTCCCGCACGCCCCACGCGACGAACGACGCTTCCCCACCGCCACCGGCAAGGCCAACTTCACGGCCGCCCCCGTCGAGTACCCCGCGCTGCCCGAGGGCCGCCTCCTGCTGCAGACCCTGCGCTCGCACGACCAGTACAACACCACCATCTACGGCCTCGACGACCGCTACCGCGGCATCAGGAACGGCCGCCGGGTCGTCCTGGTCAACCCCGACGACGCCCGCGCCCTGAACGTCGCGGACGGCTCCTACGTCGACCTCGTCAGCGAATGGCGGGACGGCGTGGAGCGCCGCGCCCCCGGCTTCCGCGTCGTGCACTACCCCACGGCCCGCGGTTGCGCCGCCGCGTACTACCCGGAGACCAACGTCCTGATCCCGCTGGACGCCACCGCGGACACCAGCAACACCCCGGCCAGCAAGTCCGTCGTCGTCCGTCTGGAACAATCGGCCACCGACTGAGCGTTTGCTCAGCCAGTGCGTGAGAGTGATCCACGACGAAAGCGTCACGACGAACGGAGCCGGGCCCGATGGGCGAGCAGCAGCACGTGAAGTTCCCGCAAGAGGTCATCGACGAGTACGCGGCGCTCGGCGTCGACCTGCAGGCGCTGTTCTCCGCGGGCCACCTCGGCACCCGCATGGGCGTCGAGATCGTGGAAGCCTCCGCCGACCGCGTCGTCGGCACCATGCCGGTCGAGGGCAACACCCAGCCCTACGGCCTGCTGCACGGCGGCGCCTCCGCCGTCCTCGCCGAGACCCTCGGCTCCGTCGGCTCCATGCTCCACGGCGGCAGCGGCAAGCTCGCCGTCGGCGTCGACCTGAACTGCACCCACCACCGCGGCGCCCGCTCCGGCCTGGTCACCGGCGTGGCCACCCCCGTCCACCGCGGGCGCTCCACGGCGACGTACGAGATCGTCATCTCCGACGAGGACGGCAAGCGCGTGTGCACCGCCCGCCTGACCTGCCTCCTGCGGGACGCACCCACCAGCTAGCAGCCGCCCGCAGGGCGCGGGCGCAGGCGCGGGCCGGAGGGTTGTCGGCGGACACCCCCCGCCCTAGCGTCAAGGCATGAGGACAACCGTTCCCGGGCGCGCCCCGCGCGTCCTCGCGGGCGTTCGCGCCCTCGCCGCCGGGGCCCTCGCCGTCACCCTCGGCGCGGGCTGCTCCAGCGGCACCACCACCGGCCACGCCACCCCCGCCCCGGACGACACCTCGGCCGTCTCCGCCTGCACCAAACTGATCGCGTACTGGGCCGAGCAGACCCTCACCGGCGGGAAATGGGCCGGCCTCGACTGGGAGCAGAAGGGCCTGTCCAACCAGCAGTACGAGATCATGGACGCGATCATCAAGAACGCCCGCGCCGAGCAGAAACGCCACGGCCCGGCCTCCGCGAAGACGTTGATAGACCGTCAGGCCAAGCAGCGGTGCACCGAGGAGAAGGGCGCCACCCGGAGCTCGGAGAACTGGCGCCCGCCGACATGACCAGTGGCATCGGCCCGGTCGAGGAATCCGATCCGGGCCAGGAATTCGGCCCGGCCCCGGGGCCCGGCCCGGACCGGGAATCAGGCGCGGACCCGAGGTCCGGCCCTGGCCGGGAATTCGGCCCGGCGGACAGAACCGGCCACCCCGCCCTGACCCTCGGCAGGCAGATCTTCGCCCCCGACCTGCCGCTGCCGAAGGCCCGTTCGCGCCTGCTCGCCACCCTCGCCCTCGCCGCCGCCCTGACGATCCCCCTCACCGCCACTCCGCTCCGCGACGACCGGCCCAGCACGCCCGCACCCTGGCCCCTCGGCGTCACCCAGCTCACCTACACGGGCCTGCGCGAGCCCCCCGACCCGTACACCCGCACCTTCACCTTCCGCGTACGGGCCTCCCTCGACGCCGGCCCGCCCACCACCCTGACCCGCCTGGCCCAGCCCTACGACGGCCTGACCATGAGCATCAGCCCCCAAACGCCCCTCACCCTGCGCACCGGGACACCCCGCACCCTCACCCTCCGGGTGGCCGTCCAGCACTGCACAGGACTCCCACAGGGCGTCGAACTTCCTTTCCTGAACGTAACGTTGCGTAACATGCGCGGAACGCAGAACCCGAGCTACATCCTCGGCTCCCACTACGCGCGGGATCTCTCCTCGTCACTCCGAGCGATCTGCCGGTAACTGCCGTCATCATTTCTCGGCGCCCCCGAACGGAACTGCGGATTCTCAGCATGCGGTCACTCCGGCGCCGCCGAAAAGCCCGATCCGCCCGGCCCGCCGCCGCCCGGTTTAGGCCATTCGGATAACAAGAGCGTCACATCCTGACCTTCACTGGTCCCGCACTCCTCCACCTGGACCTAAAGTCACGGCCAGTCACTGTGCCACGGGGCGTGCCGCCGGATCCGACTCACCATCGACTCCGACCCGACCCCGGCGAGCACAACGGCACCTCAGCAGAGGGAGCCGCGCCTGGGAAAGGATTGACCGTGCGAAACCGTTCTTTGCTCATCCTCACCACCGTGATCACCACTGGTGCCCTCACGCTCACCGCATGCGGATCGCGTGACAAGGACAACTCCAGCAAGGATTCGGGCACCACCGTCGTCATCGGTGTCGACGCGCCGCTCACCGGTTCGCTCACCGCACTCGGCCAGGGCATCAAGAACTCCGTGGACCTCGCCGCCAAGACGGCCAACAAGAACAAAGAGGTCGACGGAGTGACCTTCAAGGTCGTCTCCAAGGACGACCAGGCCGTGCCCGCCTCCGGCCACCAGAACGCCCTCGCGCTGGTCGCCAACAAGGACGTCCTCGGCGTCGTGGGCCCGCTGAACTCCGGCGTCGCCCAGTCCATGCAGAGCGACTTCGCCAAGGCCCACCTGACCGAGGTCTCCCCGGCCAACACCAACCCGGCACTCACCCAGGGCGACAACTGGGCGAAGGGCGACCTCAAGCGCCCCTTCGACACCTACTTCCGTACGGCCACCACGGACGTCATCCAGGGCCGCTTCGCCGCGCAGTACTACTACAACGACGCGAAGAAGCGGAAGGTCTTCGTCATCGACGACAAGCAGACCTACGGCGCCGGTCTCGCCGCGATCTTCTCCCAGGAGTTCAAGCGCCTCGGCGGCAAGGTCGTCGGCACCGACCACATCACCGTGAAGGAGACCGACTTCTCCTCCACCGCCGACAAGGTCAAGACCTCCGGCGCCGACTCCGTCTACTTCGGTGGCCAGTACCCCGAGGGCGGTCTCATCTCCGACCAGATCAAGAAGGCCGGAGCGAAGATCCCCACCATGGGTGGCGACGGAATCTACGACCCCGCCTTCATCTCCGCCTCCGGCGTCGCCAACGACGGTGACCTCGCCACCTCCGTCGGCTACCCCGTCGAAGAGCTCTCCACCGCCAAGACCTTCATCGCCGACTACAAGGCAGCCGGCTACAAGGACCCGTACGCGGCCTACGGCGGCTACTCCTACGACGCCGCCTGGGCCATCATCCAGGCCGTCAAGTCCGTCGTCGCCGACAACGACGGCAAGCTCCCCAGCGACGCCCGCGCCAAGATCACCAAGGCCATGAGCGGTGTCTCGTTCGACGGCGTCACCGGCAAGGTCGCCTTCGACCAGTACGGTGACACCACCAACAAGCAGCTCACCGTCTACAAGGTCGTCAACGGTGCCTGGAAGTCCGTGAAGAGCGCCACCTTCAAGGACTGACCACCGCCCCGCCGGCCCCGCACCACCTGAACCCCACCGCGCGAGGGCGCAAACAGCGCCCTCGCGCGGAGTCATATCCGACACGCTCATCGGAGGCCCTGCGGTGCACGAACTGCCGCAAACGCTGGCCAACGGCCTGACCCTCGGTGCCCTGTATGGCCTCATCGCCATCGGCTACACCATGGTTTACGGGATCGTCCAGCTCATCAACTTCGCCCACGGCGAGATCTACATGATCGGGGGCTTCGGAGCCCTCACCATCTACATCTGGCTCCCCAGCGGCACCTCGCTGGTCCTCGCCATCCCGCTCATGATCATCGGCGGCGTCATCGCCTCGGTGGCCGTCGGCACCGCCGCGGAGCGATTCGCCTACCGGCCCCTGCGCAACGCGCCACGCCTGGCCCCGCTGATCACCGCAATCGGCCTCTCCATCGCCCTCCAGCAGCTCGTCTGGGGCTTCTACCCCGACGCCAAGAAGGCCCGCAGCTTCCCCGAATTCCAGGGCGATGCCTTCAAGATCACCGACAACCTGCAGCTCCAGCGCGCCGACGTCTTCCTCCTGCTCGCCGCGCCGCTCTGCATGTTCATGCTCGGCGTCTTCGTCTCCAAGAGCCGCGCAGGCCGCGCCATGCAGGCCACCTCGCAGGACCCCGACACCGCCAAGCTCATGGGCGTCAACACCGACCGCATCATCGTCATGGCCTTCGCCATCGGCGCCGCGTTCGCCGCCGTCGCCGCCGTCTCCTACGGCCTCAAGTACGGCCAGATCAACTACGAGATGGGCTTCATCGCCGGCCTCAAGGCCTTCACCGCAGCCGTCCTCGGCGGCATCGGCAACATCTACGGCGCCATGCTCGGCGGCGTCGTCCTCGGCCTCGCCGAAGCCCTCTCCATCACGTACATCCAGGACATCCCCGGAATGGACAAGCTCGGCGGCGGCGCCTGGGCCAACGTCTGGGCCTTCGTCCTCCTCATCGTCGTCCTCCTGGTCAGGCCACAAGGCCTACTGGGCGAACGCGTCGCGGACAGGGCGTGATACCGATGACCACCACCGAGACTCACAAGACCGCCCCGGTCATCCCGCTCCCCGAGGCAGGCGCACGCCTCGCCCTCGCCATCGGAGCAGCCGCCACCGTCGCCAGCACCTTCCTCTCCTGGACCTACACCACCGAATTCCCCGGCGACCTCACCGTCACCGGCTACCCCGGCGGTCTCCAGGTCCTCACCCTCATCGGCGCGGCCCTCACCCTCCTCTACGCCCTCGCAGGCTTCGGAGTACGCGGCCTCGGCTGGCTCAACCCCGCCGGCAGCAACACCCCCGTACTGCTGATGGCCCTCGGCACCTTCGCCACCACCTGGTACACCGTCGTCGCCATCGCCGGCGAACTCGGCGGGGTCGTGAACCTCGACCCCGGCGGCTTCGTCGCCGCGGGCGCCTCACTCATCACCCTGCTCGCCGCCCTCGGTCTCCCCCTCCCCCGGGACACCGACCCCACCAGCAGCCGCTTCACCAAGGCAACCGCCCCGATCCTCGGGACCGCCCACGGCCGCCTCAAGCAGCCCAAGGAACTCAACCCCTGGGTCGAAATCGGCATCATCATCGCCGCCTTCGCCCTCGGCCTCTTCGTCGCCGCCTACGGCATCGAAACCCCCTACGGCGAACTCTTCGTCGGCTTCCTCATCATCACCGGCTTCGCCCTCGGTGGCCTCGCCCGCGCCGGACTCACCACCCGCCTGCGTGCCCTCACCACCAAGCACCGCCAGGTGACCGTCGGCGCCGCCTTCGCAGCCGCCGCGGCATTCCCCTTCACTCAGGACACCGACGAGTTCACCCTCCTCGCCGTCAGCATCCTGATCTTCGCCACCGTCGCCCTCGGCCTCAACGTCGTCGTCGGCCTCGCCGGACTCCTCGACCTCGGATACGTCGCCTTCCTCGGCGTCGGCGCCTACACCGCGGCCCTCGTCTCCGGCAGCACCGCGTCGACCTTCGACGTCAAGTTCCCCTTCTGGGCCGCCGCCCTCACCGGCGCCGCCGCATCCCTCATCTTCGGCGTCCTCATCGGCGCACCCACCCTGCGGCTGCGCGGCGACTACCTCGCCATCGTCACCCTCGGCTTCGGAGAAATCTTCCGCATCGCCATGGGCAACCTCGACGGCACCTCCGGGCCCAACATCACCAACGGCCCCAACGGCATCCCCAACATCCCCGACCTCGTGATCTTCGGCTACGACTTCGGCGCCGAGCACACCATCGCCGGATTCACCCTCGGCTCCTACGCCAACTACTTCTGGCTGATGCTCTTCGTCACCGCCATCGTCGTCACCGTCTTCGCCCGCGCCGGCAACTCCCGCATCGGCCGCGCCTGGGTGGCCATCCGCGAGGACGAGACCGCCGCCACCGCCATGGGCATCAACGGCTTCCGCGTCAAGCTCATCGCCTTCGCCCTCGGCGCCACCCTCGCCGGCCTCGCCGGCACCGTGCAGGCACACGTCCAGCACACCGTCGTACCCGAGATGTACGTCTTCGCAGGACCCGTCCCGCCCAGCTCCGCCTTCCTCCTCGCCGCCGTCATCCTCGGCGGCATGGGAACCATCACGGGCCCGCTCATCGGCGCGACACTCCTCTACGTCATCCCCACCAAGCTGCAGTTCCTCAACGACTACCAGCTGCTCTTCTTCGGTGTCGCGCTCGTCGTCCTGATGCGCTTCCGCCCCGAAGGAATCGTCGCCAACAAGCGACAGCAGCTCGAATACCACGAGACCGACCAACTCGACGTACCCGAAGACGCAACGCTCCCCGAAGGCACGGTCGGCGTCTCCAAGGCAGGGGCGTGAGAACCGAAATGACCACGAACACCACCACCGAGCCCACGCCCGGCACTCCCGTACTCGAAGCCTCCGGCGTCACCATGCGCTTCGGCGGCCTCACCGCCGTACGCAGCGTCGACTTCACCGTCAACGCCGGTGAGATCGTCGGCCTCATCGGCCCCAACGGCGCCGGCAAGACCACCTTCTTCAACTGCCTCACCGGCCTCTACATCCCCACCGAGGGCACCGTCCGCTACCAGGGCAAAGTCCTCCCGGCCAAGCCCCACCTGGTCACCAAGGCCGGCATGGCCCGCACCTTCCAGAACATCCGGCTCTTCGCCAACATGACCGTCCTGGAAAACGTGCTCGTCGGCCGCCACACCCGGACCAAGGAAGGGCTGTGGTCCGCGCTGCTGCGCGGCCCCGGCTTCAAGAAGGCCGAACGCGCCTCCGAGGAACGCGCCATGGAACTCCTCGAGTTCATCGGCCTCGCCGAAAAGCGCGACCACCTCGCCCGCAACCTCCCCTACGGCGAACAGCGCAAGCTGGAAATCGCCAGGGCGCTGGCGAGCGAGCCGGGCCTCCTGCTGCTCGACGAGCCGACAGCAGGCATGAACCCCCAGGAGACCCGGGCCACCGAGGAACTCGTCTTCGCCATCCGCGACAAGGGCATCGCCGTCCTCGTCATCGAGCACGACATGCGCTTCATCTTCAACCTGTGCGACCGAGTCGCCGTCCTCGTCCAGGGCGAAAAGCTCGTCGAGGGCACCTCCGACGTCGTCCAGGCCGACGAACGCGTCGTCGCCGCCTACCTCGGCGAACCCTTCGAAGGCGCCCCCGGTGACGCCGAGATCGCCGAAGTGGAAGCGGCCGAAGCCGCCGACACACCCGGCAGCACCAGCACCAAGGGAGACGCCCAGTGACCGCACTGCTCGAGGTCGAGGACCTCAGGGTCGCCTACGGCAAGATCGAAGCCGTCAAGGGCATCTCCTTCAGCGTCGAAGCAGGCGAGGTCGTCACCCTCATCGGCACCAACGGCGCCGGCAAGACCACCACCCTGCGCACCCTGTCGGGACTCCTCAAGCCCACCTCGGGCCGCATCGTCTTCGACGGCAAGCCGCTGACCCACGTCCCCGCCCACAAGATCGTCGCCCTCGGACTCGCCCACTCCCCCGAAGGCCGGCACATCTTCCCCCGCCTCACCATCGCCGAGAACCTCCACCTCGGGGCGTTCCTCCGCAAGGACAAGGCAGGCATCGAGAAGGACATCCAGCGCGCCTACGACCTCTTCCCCATCCTGGGAGAGCGCCGCAAGCAGGCCGCGGGCACCCTCTCCGGCGGCGAACAGCAAATGCTCGCCATGGGCCGCGCCCTCATGTCCCAGCCCAAACTGCTCATGCTCGACGAACCCTCCATGGGCCTCTCCCCGATCATGATGCAGAAGATCATGTCCACCATCGCCGAGCTGAAGGCCGCCGGGACAACGATTCTGCTCGTCGAGCAGAACGCCCAGGCAGCCCTCTCCCTCGCCGACCAGGGACACGTCATGGAGGTCGGCAACATCGTCCTCTCCGGCACCGGCCGGCACCTGCTGACCGACGAGTCCGTCCGCAAGGCCTACCTCGGCGAGGACTGACACACACCGGCACACGACGAGGCCCGCACCCCTGCCCAGGGGTGCGGGCCTCGTCGTACGTACCGGGCCTGCGGCGGGCTCAGCCCTTCGCCGACTTCTTCTCCTCGGCGTCCAGAATGACCGCCTCGGCGACCTGCTGCATCGACATACGCCGGTCCATCGACGTCTTCTGGATCCACCGGAACGCGGCGGGCTCCGTCAGGCCGTACTCCGTCTGAAGCACCGACTTCGCCCGGTCCACCAGCTTCCGCGTCTCCAGCCGCTGGGTGAGATCCTCGATCTCCCTCTCCAGCGCCTTCAGCTCGGTGAACCGGGACACCGCCATCTCGATCGCCGGCACCACGTCCGTCTTGCTGAACGGCTTCACGAGGTACGCCATCGCACCCGCGTCACGCGCCCGCTCGACGAGGTCGCGCTGCGAGAACGCGGTCAGCATCAGCACCGGGGCGATGCTCTCCTCGGCGATCTTCTCCGCCGCCGAGATGCCATCCAGCTTCGGCATCTTCACATCGAGAATCACCAGGTCCGGACGGTGCTCACGGGCCAGTTCGACGGCCTGCTCACCGTCACCCGCCTCACCTACGACGGTGTAACCCTCTTCCTCGAGCATCTCTTTGAGGTCGAGACGGATCAGCGCCTCGTCCTCGGCGATGACGACACGGGTCGTCAGCGGAGGCACGTGCGACTTGTCGTCGTCGGGCGCGTCCACGGGCTGGGGCGACTCGGGGGCGGTCACGGGGGCGCTCCTTGTTCCAGGCAGGGCGGGGCGATGCACCTAGAGCCTACCTAGTGCGGTGACCTCATAGGTTCGCCGGTTACTGATGATCTTCACGTGGAGTCGCCGGCGGCTCAGCACCGATCGTCTGCGCCGGCGTCGGCTGCGACGGGTACGTCTCGGGGCGGCCTCTCCGGCTACAGGGTGGGCCGCATCGGAGGGGTGCGGCCTGACCCCGGGCGCGCTCGCAGACGGGCGGGGATACTGCTCCCGAGAGCCCGCCTGGCTACGGTAAGGTGGTGACACGGCGGGCGACCGCTGACCTTTGTTTCAAAGGGGCCCCGGTAGCCCAGCGGTAGAGGCCATGGATTCAAAACCCATCCAGCGTCGGTTCGAATCCGACTCGGGGCACTTTTTCTTGGATTGCAAGGTCACCATCAAAAAGCGGATGTTCCCGTTCTCGTGAACATCCGCTTTTTGCTGCGCGTCGGGGCGATCACTCTCACAGAGTGGCCGCATGTACGACATGGGCACACGCGAGCGGGCTCTCGCTCTGGTCGGCCAGGGACGCAGCATGAATTCCGTCAGCAAGGAGTTGGGCATCTCCAGGGCGGCTATCCGCTCCTGGCAGATACGCATCGAGCTGCTCGACTCGCGTCGCGCAAATCCCTGCCCCCGATGCAGCAGTGCCCCGCAACAACCTGACGACCCGGCCGCATACTCCTATTTGTTGGGCCTCTACCTCGGCGACGGCTGCATCAGCCCTTCTCGGCGGGGCGTCCACTTCCTCCGCATCGCGTGCGCGGACGCCTGGCCCGGCCTGATCGACGCCTGCGCAGAGGCCGTACAAACCCTCCGTCCGACGAACAAGGTCTTTCGCGTCCAGCGCCAGGGTTGCCAATACGTCACCTGCTACAGCAAGCACTGGCCCTGCTTGTTCCCCCAACATGGCCCCGGCAAGAAACACAACCGAGAGATCGCCCTCGAACCCTGGCAACAGACCATCGTCGACGCCTACCCGTGGGAATTCATCCGGGGTCTCATCCACTCCGACGGATGCCGCATCACCAACTGGACCGAGAAGACCATCGCGGGGGAACGCAAACGCTACGAATACCCCCGGTACTTCTTCACCAACCTGTCCGGCGACATCATCCGGCTCTTCACGAGCACCCTGGACACCCTCGGCATCGAATGGAAACTTGCCAACTCCCGCAACGTGTCCATCGCCCGCAAAGCCTCCGTCGCCCTGATGGACACCCACGTAGGCCCCAAGTACTGAGCCCCCACCCCTACTTCGGGCTGTCGTCCTCGCCGATGTGGTGGACCCGGACGAGGTTTGTCGAGCCGGAGACTCCGGGCGGGGAGCCGGCGGTGATGACGACGATGTCGCCCTTCTGGCAGCGGCCGTACTTGAGGAGGAGTTCGTCGACCTGGTCGACCATCGCGTCCGTGGAGTCGACGTGCGGGCCGAGGAAAGTCTCCACTCCCCAGGTCAGGTTCAGTTGGGAGCGGGTGGCCGGGAGTGGGGTGAAGGCCAGGAGGGGGATGGGAGAGCGGTAGCGGGAGAGGCGGCGGACCGTGTCGCCGGACTGGGTGAAGGCGACGAGGAACTTGGCGCCGAGGAAGTCGCCCATTTCCGCGGCCGCGCGGGCCACGGCACCGCCCTGGGTGCGGGGCTTGTTGCGCTCGGTCAGCGGCGGGAGCCCCTTGGCGAGGATGTCCTCCTCGGCGGCCTCGACGATCTTCGCCATCGTGCGGACCGTCTCGATGGGGTACTTGCCGACGCTGGTCTCGCCGGAGAGCATCACGGCGTCGGTGCCGTCGATGACGGCGTTGGCGACGTCGGAGGCCTCGGCCCGGGTCGGGCGGGAGTTGTCGATCATCGAGTCGAGCATCTGCGTCGCGACGATGACGGGCTTGGCGTTGCGCTTGGCGAGTTTGATGGTGCGCTTTTGGACGATGGGGACTTGTTCGAGGGGCATTTCGACGCCGAGGTCGCCGCGGGCGACCATGATGCCGTCGAAGGCGGCGACGATGTCGTCGATGTTGTCGACGGCCTGGGGCTTTTCGACCTTGGCGATGACGGGGAGGCGGCGGCCTTCTTCGTCCATGATGCGGTGGACGTCCTCGATGTCCTTGCCGCTGCGGACGAAGGAGAGGGCGATGACGTCGGCGCCGGTGCGCAGGGCCCAGCGGAGGTCGGCTTCGTCCTTGTCGGAGAGGGCGGGGACGGAGACGGCGACGCCGGGGAGGTTGAGTCCCTTGTGGTCGGAGACCATGCCGCCTTCGATGACGGTGGTGTGGACTCGGGGGCCGTCGACGGTGGTGACTTCGAGGCAGACCTTGCCGTCGTCGACGAGGATGCGTTCGCCTGGGGTGACGTCGCCGGCGAGGCCGGGGTAGGTGGTGCCGCAGGTCTGGCGGTCGCCTTCGGTGCCTTCTTCGACGGTGATGGTGAAGGTGTCTCCGCGTTCAAGGAGTACGGGGCCTTCGGTGAAGCGGCCGAGTCGGATCTTCGGGCCTTGTAGGTCGGCGAGGATGCCGACGCTGCGGCCGGTTTCGTCGGAGGCCTTTCGGACGCGGTGGTAGCGCTCCTCGTGTTCGGCGTAGGTGCCGTGGCTGAGGTTGAGGCGGGCTACGTCCATTCCGGCTTCGACCAGGGCTTTGATCTGGTCGTATGTGTCGGTGGCGGGGCCCAGGGTACAGACGATTTTTGCTCGGCGCATGGTTTGAGCCTAGGCCTTACCGATCGGTAGGTAATTGGCTCTGCATGACTACTCAACAACCTTTCGGTGAAGGCTTGTTGACAAGGGTTGAATTGTGCGCCGCGTTGCTCCGATGAGCGCCGTTGCGCCTTTTTTACAGCTTTGGCGGCGTCATGGTGAAGCGGGCGTTGACCTGGGCGTGGACGTGTTGGCGTTGGGGTTCGAGGTCGAGGGGTGCGGCGGTGTCCTCGATGTCGGCGGCGTAGGCCATGGAGCGCATGCGGCGGCCGGATGGGGCTTCGGCGGCGTAGGGCTGGGTGTTTTCGGCGCCGAGGTCGGCGATTTCGACGAGGGCGGCGAGGGTGGTGCCGAGGGCGCCGGCGTATTCGCGGGCGCGTTGGACGGCTTCGTGGACTGCTTTGTGGCGGGCTTCGCGGTGGGCGGGTGAGTCGGGGCGCAGGGTCCACCAGGGGCCGTCGACGCGGGTGATGTCGAGGTCGGCGAGGCGGGTGGTGAGTTCGCCGAGGGCGGTGAAGTCGGTGAGTTCGGCGGTGATGTGGACGTGGCCGAGGTAGGCGCGGATGCGTTCGCCGCGGCCGTGTTCGCGGAGTTCGGGGGTGATGGAGAAGGCGCCGGTTTCCAGGCGTTCGACGGCGTCTCCGTAGGTTTTGATGAGGTCGAGGGTGGTGGTGTTGCGGCGGGTGAGGTCGTCGAGGGTGGTGCGGCGGTCTTTGCCGCGGGCGGCGACGGTGATGCCGATGCGGGCGATTTCGGGGTCGACTTCGAGGTGGGCTTCGCCGCGGACGGCGATGCGGGGTGCGTCGGGGGTGCCGTAGGGGAGGTGGGGGCGGGGTTCCTCTGCGGTGGGTGGCATACGTCCCACTCTGTCAGTTGATGCCTTCTGCGGAAGGGGTTTGCGCTGCCTGCTGGTCACCAGATGGAAACGTCAGGGATCTGTTCAAGGTGCGGTGGGTGGGTCAGAATCTACGCGCGTCGTTGACCGTTTCCCGAGGAGTACCAGAGATGCCGTTGAACCGTCGGAAGTTCCTGAAGAAGTCCGCTGTGACCGGGGCGGGGGTCGCGCTGGCCGGTGCGGTCGCGGCTCCTGGTGCGCAGGCGGCGGAGGCGTCCGGCGTGGCCGCGAAGGGCCGGAAGCGGTATTCGCTGACGGTGCTGGGCACGACCGATCTGCATGGTCATGTCTTCAACTGGGACTACTTCAAGAACGCGGAGTACGCGGACAAGGCGGGCAACGCGCAGGGTCTGGCGCGGATTTCGACGCTGGTGAACGAGATCCGTGCGGAGAAGGGTCGTTGCAACACGCTGCTGCTGGACGCGGGTGACACGATCCAGGGGACGCCGCTGACGTATTACTACGCGAAGGTGGATCCGATCACCGCGAAGGGTGGTCCGGTGCACCCGATGGCGCAGGCGATGAACGCGATCGGGTTCGACGCTGCGGCGTTGGGCAACCACGAGTTCAACTACGGCATCGAGACGCTGCGGAAGTTCGAGTCGCAGCTCCACTTCCCGCTGTTGGGCGCGAACGCGTTGGACGCGAAGACGCTGAAGCCGGCGTTTGCGCCGTACTTCATCAAGAAGTTCCATGTGAAGGGTGCGCCGCCGGTGAAGGTGGCGGTGCTGGGGCTGACGAATCCGGGTATCGCGATCTGGGACAAGGCGTATGTGCAGGGGAAGTTGACGTTCCCCGGTCTTGAGGAGCAGGCGGCGAAGTGGGTGCCGAAGCTTCGGTCGATGGGTGCGGACGTGGTGGTCGTGTCGGCGCACTCGGGTTCTTCGGGTACGTCGTCGTACGGTGATCAGCTGCCGTATGTGGAGAACTCGGCGGCGTTGGTGGCGCAGCAGGTGCCGGGGATCGACGCGATTCTGGTGGGTCACGCGCATGTGGAGATCCCGGAGTTGAAGGTCACGAACACGAAGACGGGCAGGACGGTGGTCCTGTCGGAGCCGTTGGCGTATGCGGAGCGGTTGTCGGTCTTCGACTTCGAGTTGGTTTTCGAGAAGGGCCGGTGGCAGGTCGAGTCGGTGGCGTCGTCGGTGCGCAACTCGAATTCGGTGGCGGACGATCCGAAGATCACCAAGTTGTTGAAGGACGAGCACGACGTGGTCGTGGCGTACGTCAATCAGGTGGTCGGTACGGCGACTGAGACGTTGACGACGGTGGACGCGCGGTACAAGGACGCTGCGATCATCGATCTGATCACCAAGGTGCAGGAGGACGTGGTCAAGGCGGCGTTGGTGGGGACGGAGTATGCGTCGTTGCCGGTGATCGCGCAGGCGTCGCCGTTCTCGCGTACGTCGGAGATCCCGGCCGGGAAGGTGACGATCCGGGATCTGTCGGGTCTGTATGTGTACGACAACACGCTGGTCGCGAAGGTGTTGACGGGTGCGCAGGTGCGGGCGTACCTGGAGTACTCGGCGGAGTACTTCGTGCAGACGGCGGCCGATGCGGTGGTCGATGTGGAGAAGCTGACCAATGCGGGTGGCCGTCCGGACTACAACTACGACTATGTGTCGGGTTTCCGGTTCGACATCGACATCGCGCAGGCGGCGGGTTCGCGGATCAGGAATCTGACGTACGGCGGTGCGGCGTTGGATGACGCGCAGCAGTTCGTGTTGGCGGTGAACAACTACCGGGCGAATGGTGGCGGTGCGTTCCCGCATGTCGCGTCGGCGAAGGAGGTGTGGTCGGAGTCGACGGAGATCCGGACGCGGATCGCGGAGTGGGTGACGGCGAAGGGTGTGCTGGATCCGAAGGACTTCGCGTCGGTGGACTGGAAGCTGACGCGGAACGGTACGCCGGTTTTCTAGGGCTGCGTCTTTTACAGGTCCAGCAGGGATACGTCCACGGCGTCGGCGATGGCTTTTGCGCCGGCGTCGTTGACGTGGAGGCCGTCGCCGGCGTTGTACTCGTCGCGGATCCGGTCGGGTCGGGCGGGGTCCGCGACGGCGGCGGCGACGTCGGTGACGGCGTCGAAGGGGTGGTTGTCGCCGAGGAGCCAGGCGTTGACCTCGCGGCGTACGGCTTGGCCGGCTTCGCTGTCGTAGCCGTCGTGGACGGTGCCCTGGTAGGGGCCGATCGTGGAGCCGATGACGGTGAGTCCGGCGGCGTGGAGGCGGTCGGCGAGGGTGGTGAGTCCGGCGGTGAGTCGGGCGGCGGTGGGCGGTGTGCCGGGTTCGGGGTACGAGGTGAATCCGGGCAGGCCGAGGTCGTTGAGTCCGATGTGGACGAGGACGTGGCTGGCCCAAAATCCTGGTGAGCGCGCTTTGTTCCATGGCTGATCCGTGAGACGCCTTCGGCCGGGGGCGGTTTCTGGTGTGCTGGGTGATCAGGTGTTTTCCGGGGAGGGCGGCCTTGGGTATGCGGCTCCACTATGACCAGCGGGTTCTGGCGATCGTTGAACTGCGCGGCGCGGGACGGGACGTTGGGCAGGTTCGAGAGGCTTTCGCCGACAAGGGGTGGCGTGTCCTGAGCGAGAGCCGGGTGTCTCCTCTGGACGGCAGTGAGCGTCGCGACACCGTGTTCATCGAGGTCGAGGTTCGGCTGTGGGGTGATGAGCGGCGGGCCGCGTTGGCTGCGCGCCGCCAGATCGAGGCGTTGGCCGATCGGCTCGCTGTCGAGTTGTCTCCGCGCCTGCTCGACCTGTTGCCCAGCAGGGGGCAGCATGAGCCCACGTGGCTTGTCCATGAGTCCTCCCCTGTTCCGCTGCGGAGGGTGCAGCGGTGGGCTCAGCGCCTGGGCTGGTACGACACATCACGTGTGGTCACGGGGCCGTCTTCGCCGCAGGCCGCGGACCGCTTCGCCCGGAAGGTGCTGCCGGGGTGGCCGGAACCTGGGCGCGGGACGGTCGTGCGGGCTCGGCCGCCCGTGTTGCGCAATGCGGACACCTATGGTGCGGCGAGTATCTCGGACCGTGAGGCCCGGAAGATCGGTGTACGGGGCTTTCTGCTGAGCGTGCCGTCGGTGTTCTGCAGCCCGTGGGCAGTCGGTTTGGGGCTCACTCCGCTGGTGTTGCTTCCCCTGGCGGTCGCGGGCGTGTCGATTTGGGCGGCGGCCTCAAGGCTCGTTCTGCTCGAGCCGGCCGGCGAACGTCCACGGGTCCGGGCTCTGCTCCTCCCCACGCTGCTGCTTGCGCCCTTGGTCTACGGGGTGGCCGCGCTCCACTGGGGACCGGGATTCATGGCTGGTTGCCTCGCCACGCTTGCCGCCTGCATGTGGTGCGGTCGAGGTGTGTATCTGCTGTTCCGCCAGCTGGCCGGTCGGCAGATTCTCGCTACCGTCTCGGTCGCGCTTCTCCCTGCGGCGTTGCCGGGCCTCGCCGGCTGGGGTGCGGCTGTTCACGTGTTCTATGGAGCGGAGTTCGGCATTCCGCCGGAGGACATGGACATTGCTCAGGTGTGGAGGTTTCTGGCCTCCGCGTGGGTCTTCGTGACGGCGTTGGCCCTGACTCTCGCCGTCGGTGGTGTGATCGGCTACGTCGTCCACTACCGTCTCGTGATGGTCGAGAGGGTGACGATGCCCGTCCTTGTCCTGACGGTCTTCCTCGCCTACCTGTTGGCGGGCATGCTGCTCATCCTCGATCCGCCGTCCCAGGCGGGTGAGCGGGCCAAGGCGGATGTCGCCGCCGGGCAGGTACCGGCCCCGTACTTCGGCATTCACGCGGAGCCCGTGTGTCTGGTCCCCGTCGAGTCGGTCAGGAAGATTCCCGTGGTGGGCGGTCGTCTGGACCCCTCACGCGTCTATCTGTCCTTCGGGGTCGTCGACGGCACGGCTGCGCTCTGGGACCCGGAATCGAAGCGGGATCTGCGGGTTCCTGCGGACAAGATCACGTTGCTTCCGGCGAACTTGGTGGCAGGGCGGCTCCCCGTGGACTGTGGCTCCACGGCGGGTGGCTGACCGTTTGCTTCATCCTCTGAGCTGCACGGTGTTCGCCCTGGGGTGCGGCAACGACGGGGCCTGGGCGGGTTCCAGGCCGAAGGTGGTGAAAGCCGTGCGGCCGGGGAGGGGGTAGGGGTCCTTGCCGGTGACGGAGTTGAGGATGGTGGCGCTGCGCCAGGCGGCGAGGCCGAGGTCGGGGGTGCCTACGCCGTGGCTGTGGAGTTCGGCGTTCTGGACGTAGGCGTGGCCGGTGACGGAGGGGTCGAGGACGAGGCGGAACTGGTCGTCGATGCGGGGGCGGGCGCTGCTGTCGCGGCGGAGGTAGGGGTCGAGGCCGGCGAGGATGCGGTCGAGGGGGCGTTCGCGGTAGCCGGTGGCGAGGACGACGGCGTCGGTGGTGAGGCGGGAGCGGGCGCCCTGCTGGATGTGTTCGAGGTGGAGTTCGACCTTGGTGGTGGCGACGCGGCCTGCGGTGCGGACGTTGACTCCGGGGGTGAGGACGGCGTCGGGCCAGCCGCCGTGCAGGGTACGGCGGTAGAGCTCGTCGTGGATGGCGGCGAGGGTTGCGGCGTCGATGCCTTTGTGGAGTTGCCATTGGGTGGCGAGGAGGCGGTCGCGGACGGGTTCGTTGAGGGCGTGGAAGTAGCGGGTGTAGTCGGGGGTGAAGTGTTCGAGGCCGAGCTTGGAGTACTCCATGGGGGCGAAGGCCTCGGTGCGGGCCAGCCAGTGGAGTCTTTCGCGTCCGGCGGGGCGGTTTCTCAGGAGGTCGAGGAAGACTTCGGCGCCTGACTGTCCGGCGCCGATGACGGTGATGTGCTCGGCGGTGAGGAACTTGTCGCGGTGGGCGAGGTAGTCCGCGGCGTGGATGACGGGCACGCCGGGGGCTTCGACGAGGGGTTTGAGGGGTTCGGGGATGTGGGGGGCGGTGCCGATGCCGAGGACGATGTTGCGGGTGTGGGCGCGGCCGAGTGCTTCGGCTTCGCCGTCGCTGTCGAGTTGGGTGTAGTCGACTTCGAAGACGTCTCGTTCGGGGTTCCAGCGGACGGCGTCGACCTGGTGGGCGAAGTGGAGTCCGGGGAGGCTGTCTGCGACCCAGCGGCAGTAGGCGTCGTATTCGGCGCGTTGGATGTGGAAGCGCTCGGCGAAGTAGAAGGGGAAGAGGCGGCCGAGGGTTTTGAGGTAGTTGAGGAAGGTCCAGTGGCTGGCGGGGTCGGCGAGGGTCACCAGGTCGGCGAGGAAGGGGACTTGGAGGGTGGCGCCGTCGATCATGAGGCCGGGGTGCCAGTCGAAGGCGGGGCGTTGTTCGTAGAAGACGGTGTCGAGTTGGGTGAGGGGGTGGGCGAGGGCGGCGAGGGAGAGGTTGAAAGGGCCGATGCCGATGCCCACCAGGTCGCGGGGTGCTTCGGGTTCGTGGCGCGGAGGGGTGGGCGTGGGGTTCATCGGGGGGTGTGTCCTTCCACCAGTTTCAGGAGTGCGGCCAGGTCGCCGGGCCGGGTGTGGGGGTTGAGGAGGGTGGCTTTGAGCCAGAGGCGGCCGTCGAGTCGGGCGCGGCCGAGGACTGCGCGGCCTTCGTGGAGGAGGGTGCGGCGGGCGGCGGCGAGGGCGTCGTCGGAGGCATGGGCGGGGCGGAAGAGGACAGTGCTGATGGTGGGGCGGTCGTAGAGCTCGAAGTGGGGGTGTGCCTCGATGAGGTCGGCGAACTCGTGGGCGTGGTCGCAGACCTGGTCGACGAGGGCGCCGATGCCGGTGCGGCCTAGGGTTTTGAGGGTGACGGCGATTTTGAGGATGTCGGGGCGCCTGGTGGTGCGCAGGGAGCGGCCGAGGAGGTCGGGCAGGCCGGCTTCGGTGTCGTCGTCGGCGTTGAGGTAGTCGGCGTGGTGGGTGAGGGGGTGCAGGTCGCCGGGGTCGCGGACGGTGAGGAGGCCTGCGGCGACGGGTTGCCAGCCGAGTTTGTGCAGGTCGAGGGTGACGGTGTGGGCGCGTTCGAGGCCGTCGAGTTTGGTGCGGTGGCGGTTGCTGAAGAGGAGGCCTCCGCCGTAGGCGGCGTCGATGTGGAGGCGGGCGCCGTGGGTTTCGCACAGGTCGGCGATGTCGGGCAGGGGGTCGATGAGTCCGGCGTCGGTGGTTCCGGCGGTGGCGGCGACGAGGAGGGAGCCTTTGGGGCCGTGGAGTTCGGTGAGGGCTTCGTCGAGGGCGGCGGGGTCCATCGTTCCTGCGGGGGCGGGCACGACGACGGGGTCGGGCAGGCCGAGGAGCCAGGCGGCGCGGTGCAGTGAGTGGTGGGCGCCTGCTGCGCACAGGAGTTGGACGCTGCCGTGTTTCTCGCGGGCGAGGAGCAGGGCGAGTTGGTTGGATTCGGTGCCGCCGGTGGTGACGAGGGCGTCGGTGGCGCCGGTCTCCTGGGCGAGTGCGCGGGTGACGAGGGCTTCGAGTGCGGAGGCGGCGGGGGCCTGGTCCCAGGAGTCCAGGGAGGGGTTCAGGGCGCTCGCGGCGAGGTCGGCGGCGGTGGCGACGGCGAGGGGCGGGCAGTGCAGATGGGCGGCGCACAGGGGGTGGGCGGGGTCGGCGGCGCCGGCGGCGAGGGCCCGTACGAGGGTGTGCAGGGCGTTGTCGCTGCCGTGCTCGGGCAGGACGTCGCCGGCTGCTTCGCGTACGGCGCGGGTGACGGCTTCGGGGCCTCCGGCGGGCAGGGGGCCGCCGCGGGCCTCTCGGCCTTCTTCGAGGGCGTCGAGGACGGTGGCGAGCAACGGCCGCAGTGCGTCGGGGCCTTCGGGTCCTGAGGCGAGGTGCGGCTGCGTGCTCATGGGGGTCCTCCGGGGCGCGCGGCAGGGGGAATCCAAGCCTGTACACGTTTCGGCTCGGCGCGCCCGGTCGGGACAACGATCCGACCCGAAAGGGGGTACTGCTGTGCGGAGGAAATGTGGGGTGGGGACGGAAGTGCTAGTGCTGGCGGGGGCGCCTGTTGCAGCGGGGGTGCGGTGTGTTGTGGGTCGGGTCCGTGCCGGTACGTCTGCTGGCGTGGGCGCCGTTCGCGGTCCGGTGGGTGGGTCGGGTCCGTGCCGGTACGTCCTGCCCGTCGCCGCGTGGGCGTACTGCCCGGCACCCGAGCACGGCGAAACTCGGCTGGGAGCCGGCTACGCGACGGGCAGAGACGT
>NZ_JBEXDZ010000144.1:0-24250 GCF_040606085.1 Streptomyces sp. NPDC005485
GGGCCCACGAGGCGGCGTGGTCTACAGGTCGTGCTCTTCCTGCTGCAGATCGAGGTCAGGCTGAGCCGCTGTCGGCTTCTTAGCCGTGGCATGGGCCGGGTTGTCAGTGATCAAGGCTCCGAGGGAAATACGGCCGTTACGTGGCCAACGAGCCAGACCCCAGCCAGTAAGCGTCCGACCGGATCACCGAGCGTCTCAGGAGTCCTGTGGCGGCCGTTCACGGGGCGATGCCTGGTGCGAAGTGGTCCCGCGGCGACCAACCGACAGCCGCGTCGAGGAGGGCACGGCGACGTTCGTGCTGGCCTGGGGAGCGGTGCCGGGGCCCGGGCGCCGCTTCCGTGAGGAAGAAGCCTCCTCGATCGCGGATGAGAACGCCGAGGGCGGCGAAGTGGGCGGCGCCGGCGGCGACATGGGAGGCGCCCGCGACGACGATGCCGCGGATCAGGCCGGTGGACAGAGCACTCATTACGGCCGACCAGCCCGGTCGGGTGTCCAGGGCCGCGGCCGGGTCGTCGTCGGTCCATGCTCCGGCCACGTGCCAATGGCGGGCGTCAGCGTAGTGGCGTGCGCGTAGTTCGGCCGCGCAGACGGCGGACGTTCCGGTGGCGCAGGCGTAGACGGCGACCGGGACGTGTCCGAGGCCGCCGGGCGGAGTGTTCGGCATGACCCAAGCCTGCTGTCGGGGGCCCGTGTGGGACAGGCACGGCCCGTGGCGATGATGCGAGTTCGTGGTGCCGGGTGCTGCCACGCCCCGTGCTGGGCCGTCTGCTGGGACCGGTGAGTAGTGCCACGGAGCGTGGTAGCCATGCGGGTGGCGGCCGTCCGGCTGCTACGGCTCGTGGCAGTCAGCGCAGGCCGAGCGGGACACCCGCGGCGTGGGCGAGTCCGCGCAGACGGCTGACGGAAACGCCGGCCAGGCGGGAGATGATCACTCCGGGCAGCATCTGGTGCTGCACCCATCCCGGCGCCATGGCGCAGACGGCTTCGAGGGTGTCGGCGGCCTGCTCCCACCGGCGGCACTCCACGTGGGTCAGGGCGACGTCGAGGCCGTAGCGGGCTCTGGTGGCGCGGGGAACGGTGTCGTCCAGCCGGATGGTGTCCATGAGGCGCAGCGCTCCTCCGGTGTCGCCGAGGGCGACGGCGATGCTCATGGCCTGTGTGGCGGCGTAGAGAGGCCCGTAGGGCTGGGCATGCCGGCCGCGGGCGTGTTCGGCACCGAGGCGGGCGCCGACCGCATGGGCCTGGGAGAGGTATTCGCGCGCGGTGTCGGCGGAGGCGCCGCCGCGTGAGGCGGCCACGGCGGCGTTGATGACCAACTGTCCGAACACCGAGAGCCGGTCGGGATCGTGCTCCGACATCTTCGGTTCGATCCGGTCGGCCTGGACAGCGGCGAGCGTGAACCCCTGCGCGGTCCGTCCGTCACGGAGGTTGACCCACGCGGTGGTTGCAGCGAGATGGGCATCACGCAGGTCGTCCCCGGCCTGAACGGCGATCTGACGGCCGTAGGTGAGCGCGGCGTAGGCGAGGTCGCGCGACCCCCAGACGTTCGCGGCCATGCCGGCGGTCTGGAAGACATCGGCCAGGACGCCGGCTGCGGCCTCCTTCTCGCCGGCGCCGGCAGCGTCGTGACGGGCGCGGGCCTCGGGCAGCAAGGCTCCGAGAAGCGCGCCGAGTTCGGTGTACCGGCCTTCCCAGTAGGCGGTGTCGGCGCGGCGGACGACGTGGCGGAGCTCTTCGACGGTGCCGGGCTCGGCGTCGGTCGGGAAGCCGATGGCTGCATCGTGGGTGGCGGCGGACAGGGTACGCAGGGCGCCACGCTCGTCGCGGTCCATAGAGCGCCGAGGTGCCTGCTGGCCTAGGAGTACGGCGATGTCGGTTCCAAGGGCGGAGGCGATCGACAGCAAGGAAGGCAGGGACGCGGTGCCGCCGCGTTCCAGCTTCCGGACGACGCCGACAGACACGGCGGCAGCTTCGGCCAACTGCTCCTGGGTCATGCCGCTACGGAGAGTCTTGAGCCGCTCCGCGGTGGTGTACTCCGACCATTGCATGACAGCCCCTCCCCAAGCCCCGAACAGGCCAGACCCGGACGGTACCCACCGGACAACGGCCGCCAACACTCCCCGACACGCAGGGAGTTGTCCGAATGGCTGAAATCAGCCCCTTATGCGGCCAGGACCGCGCTCACCCCGAGAAGACGCTCCAACTCGGCAACGGTGTCAGCCTCTTGAGTCGCGAGGACAGTGGAAATACCCAGGGCCTCGGCAGGCGGAAGGTTCACCGGATGGTCGTCGACGAAAACACATTCCTGCCCGAGAAGGCCGAGGCGATCCAGCGCCAGCTGGTAGATCGCCGGGTCCGGCTTCGCTACCCCGACCACCTCTGAAATGACGTGCACGTCGAACAAGTCCCAGATGCCCGCGTGCTCGTACGGATTGAACGGGTCCAGGCCAAAGCTGTTCGACAGGAGCGCCAGCCGGTATCCCGCATCCTTGGCTGCCCGCGCGAGCGCAGTCATACGCTGCGCAGTGGGCACCCCGGACCAGGCACGCCCCATCAAGTTCTCCGGGTCCACGTGCACACCGAGCAGAGCAGCGGTGCCATCGTTCCATACGGCTTGGCTGATCTGCCCTACCTCCAGGGCCGCGTACAGCCGTCGGCCCTCCGGGTTGTCGTTGAGCGTGGCTCGCCATGCCTCGGGCTGGAGCCCCTCCGACTCGCACCACGTGCGGTGCACGGAACGAGGGTCGGCGGTCAGTACCCCGGCAAAGTCCAGGATGAGCCCGCGCGGGGCTTGAGAGCGGGTGCTGTCCGTGGGCTGCGGCATGCTGCGTGCTTCCTCTCCGTTGACCTCACGGGGGACGCTACCGCGCGAGGGAAGCGTGGGATGACGAGAACCCACGTGCGCTGCGCCCTGGACCACGTCGGCCACGGCCGACAGCACTTGTGTGAGAGCGATCCGTGTCCGGCTGGTGAACTTCAGACCCACCAACGTCGCCCTCCATCAGGTCAGCGCGGCGGTCTCCTTCGGGGACGCCGGCATTGCCCTGAAGACCGCCCGCCCTCTCGTGCGCCGCCACATTCCCGTCCCCTAGCGCCGCGCCGCCCTGTGATTCGAGGCCGCCCGCGCCTCCAACCAGCAGGGCCGCCTCGCTGACGGCTACCGGGCACTGCGCATCGCTGAGAGCTGCGCGGCCCAGGACATCCGCCGCACCGCTGTCCGGGAACTGCTCGCGGACATGGCCGCCCGCGACCGTCGCTGCCCGCACGGCATCACTTCAGCCGTCAACTGGGGGTCCCCGCGTGAGCGACCAGCCCGACCAGCAGGCCAAGAAGCCGTTCCTGTACGTCGTCGTGTGCGCGTCTGGAGTCGCCGGCGACGTCGGCAACTCGGCAACCCTGCGGCCGATCGCGACGGACGCCCGGTACAACTGTTCGACGTCGTCGTGTGTCTGATGGACGGAACTTGCCTTCCCCGGCTCATCGCCCTCTTCGTCACTTCATCCAGAGGTATTACATGCTCCGCTCCGATCACAGCTTCCGTACACTTCGCAGGGCCGTCGGAGCTATCGGCGCCGGCGCACTGATCACGTTGAGCACCGCTCCCTGCGCCGTGGCCGATGGTTCCGGGACCGGGCTGGCGCTGGGGACCATAGCGCCGATCAGCGGAGTGCAGCCAGGGAGCACCTTCGAGGCGCCGGTCACCTTCGGCAACCAGGGCACCCAGGCGCTGGAGAAGGTCTGGCTGCGGTACACCGTCACCAAGGGGTTGGATTACGCCGACGTGCCCTCGAACTGCGTGCGGTGGGACATCAACTCGTACGACGAGTTGCCGGCCAGATCCCAGATGACCTGCGAGTTCGACCAGGCCGTAGAGCCGGGTGTCGTCTACGCGCCCGAGAAGCTGACCCTCAAGGCTCTCGACCGGGCGCTGTACGACGATCTCGACATCGCCGTCGGGGACTATGACTTCGGCCCCGACGAAGGCGCCCACGGGCCCGTGCGCGGAACCGCTCCCGCGGCGAAGCTGGTGGAGCGGCCCGGCTCCGTTCTCACCGGCAATAGCTCGGGGAGCCCCCACTATGACGAGGCCCGGGTGCGGGTGAACGCGGCGAACACGGCCGACTTCCAGGTGTCGGGAGCGCGGCTGAAGGGCCGGGTCGGAGACGCGATCGATCTGCAGGTGAAGTTCACCAACGCCGGTCCCGCCTGGGTGCTGGTGGAACCGGGCCCTCCGGTACCGACCCGAATCCTGATCAAGATTCCCTCGGGTACGACCGCGGTCAAGGCACCAAACTGCAAGAAGCCGGCAGCCGGAACCTACGACTGCTACATCGCACAGGGCTGGGTGGAGGAGGACCAGGTGAACACCTACTCCTTCAAGTTGAAGATCGACAAGGCGGTGGCGGGGGCCAAGGGCTCGGTGGCCCTCAATGCCGAATCCCGCCCGTACGACGTGAACAAGGCGAACGACAAGGCCGACATCCTGCTCGACGTCGAGGGCAGTGGTTCGACGGGCGGGAGCGGGTCGGTGGGCGGTTCGGGTTCCACCGGCGGAGGCGGGACGACGGGGGGATCCGGGACCACCGGCAGCTCCTCGGCCACCGGATCCTCGGGGAGCGCCTCCACCGGTGGCGGGGACCTCGCCGCCACCGGTTCCGGTCCTGCGCTGCCCCTCGCGGGTGCCGCGGCCGCGGTGGTAGCCGCCGGTGCGGGTACGGTCCTGCTCGTACGTCGCCGCGTGGCCCGGCGGTAACCCGTTCGGTGTACAGACCTGAGGGCGTCGCGCCCCGCACGGCTCGCAGGCGAGGCCCGCTCGCAGTGAGGCAATTGCCGCCTCATCGGTGTCAGCGAGCAACCGCCAGGCCGTGGGCGTGGAGGCGACCGGGTCGAACGCCTCGCCTTGGTCCCGCAGCACGGCCGGATTCGCGATCGCATCACGCTGTCGGCGAGCATCACCGCGGGATCGGTGGCGACCCGTCCCGGGTCATGCCCGGTCCCGGGCGGCCGATGCGGGCCGAGAGCGGTGGAGCGCGCGGCGGTGAGGCTTGTGGCGTCAGCGATCGCCGACCTCCAGGCGGCGCACCTCCACCAGCTCGCCGCGCTCCTGACGGCCGCCCGCCCGGCCGGCACCTAGGTCAGGCCCGCCGAGTGCTCGAGAAGTACAGCGTCCAGCTCTGGACCCCAGCAGCTCGGCACCGCGCAGACGGTCAGCGATGCCCGCATCCGCAAGATGCTGAGTCCGTCGCCGGCCCTACTAAGCGTCCCGTGCCTCGATCAGGTCGAGGTCGCGGACGCAGAAGCCGTGGTGCTCGAAGGTCTCGTTGAGCACCGTGCCGAGGCACTGCCGCACCAAGCGGCCCCGGGCGTACGGCGGCCAGACATCGTCGTCGGGCACCGGCGCTCGCGCTTCGAGTTGCACAGCGGTGACCTTGTCGAGCCAGGCCTCGAGCTCGGCGGCCTGTGCGTCACGCACGCTCACGATCTCTTTGAGGGCCGGATCGAGCGAGAGGTCAAGCCCGTGCGCTCCACGGTAGGGCTCGACGGTCGTCCCGATGCCCATCGGCGTGAACAGCTCCGTCGAGCCCAGGCAGCAGCGGCGGAACCACGAGTCGTGGACGAAGACCAGGTGGCGCATCGTCTGCACCGCCGACCACTCGTCGTTCACGCTGCGGCGCTCGATGCCGGGTGTACGGCGGATTCGCTCGATCGTGGCGGTCCAGCCGGCATGGAGCTGACGCGATGCCTCGCGCAGATCGGCCGGGTCCTCGGAGCGGATCAGCACCCGCACCGGATGCCGCCGGTCGAGCTCTGCCTCGACGTACTCGGTGACCTCCACACCGTTCACCACAAGGTTGGTGATGAGCCCGTCGATCACGGCATCCTGCATGACGACGCCGATCAGGCGTGCCCCCGTCAGATCGCACTCGCGGAACTCCGCACCGTGCAGATCCTCGTCCACATACCGCGTCATGCTCCGCATACTAGAGGGCGTCTGAAGAGCCTGTCAGCAGGCTGATCTTGACAGGCGGCGCACGAGGAGCATGGCCATGGTGAGGTAGATGGCATTCTCCGAGCAGACGCGCAGGTACTCGTAGTCCTTCGACAGACGGCGGCACCGTCCCAGCCAGGCGAACGTCCGCTCTACCACCCAACGCCGCGGTACCACCGCGAAGAGGGGCACTGCCGGAGGCGGTGTCCCTGCCCTCGCCCAGGTCGAGCGGAATCCTCCGTCGCGGCGCTGCACGACCTCCACGGTGATGCCGGTGGCTTCCTGAGCCCAGGCGTGGAAGTCGGCGCCGCGATAGCCCTGATCCGCCCGCACGTGCCGAAGGCGCGGGAAGGCATCGGCAGCCCGGGAGAACAGCACCACGGCACCATCGCGGTCGCCGAAGCTCGCCGGGCTCACGCAGGCCACCAGGATGGTGCCACGGGTGTCGACGAGCAGGTGCCGCTTGATGCCGCCGACCTTCTTGCCACCGTCGTACCCGTGCAGGCCACCGCGCTCACTGGCCCGGACACTCTGACCCACGATTACCGCCGCCTGCTGTGGAAGCGGAGCATCAAACCCCTGATCGCCCGAAGCGGCGTCGCCCACGGCTCCGGACTCGGCAAGGTACGCTAGGTCGTCGAGCGAGCCTTCGCCTGGCTGCACCAGATCAAACGGCTCCGCACCCGCTACGAGCGACGCGCCGATCTCCACCACGGTCTGCTCGAACTGGCCTGCAGCCTCACATGCCTGCGTCGCCTGCGAACCTCATCCTGAAGCGATCAGCTGGCTATGCTGAACCACCCCGGCCGCACCTCGTCCAGAAGCGGTTGCAGCGACTGCACTGCGGCCCGCAGGTCCTGATCCGTGACGTCAAGAGGCTCCGGCAGGCTCAGCCCATGCCAGCGCAGCCGCCAGAGGTCGAAGACTTCGTTCCCGTCGGCTGCGAAGTCCACATCGACCTCAGTGCCGTTGTCGCTGACGAAACGGCACCCTGCCCCATGAACCGTGTAGGAGTAGGTGCCGACGTGCCCACTCCGGCCGATCCGGCGCGAACGGGCCAGGCCGAGGACATCTGCCAGTCGCTCAAGAGAGGGGATCGCCACTCTCATGGCCTCGTCAATCGCGTTCAGAGCGCGGACGTAACCGAGCACCAGGTCTCGCGCAGCCCCAACCTGTTCCATACGGCGTCATTCCCCCCTGAGCCCGTGGCTGAAGGGATTGTTCCATGGGGCCGCCAGCGTCTCCGCAGGACGGCATTCTGAAACGATCAGTTAGTCATGCGGCGTATGTGCTGCGCGGTGTCGCGGGCTTCCTGCTCGGCCTGGGCGAGGGCGTCGGCGGCGGTCTGGCTGTGTTCCTCGGCTTTCTGTTGTTCGTTCTCGGCTTGCTGGAACTCCTCGCGCGCCTGCTGCAGTTGCTCCTCGAGGGCGGACATCTGCCGGCGGGCCTGCTCGGTGCGGTCGCGCGCCCGCTGCAGCTCGGCGTCGGCGTCCGCTCGCCGTGCGTGCTCTTCGCGCAGGCGCTGCGCGGCTGCCTCTGCTGCCTCCTGCGCCTGGGTCAGCTGCTTCTGGCGGGCGCGGCGCTGCTCGGCGAGTTCGTCCTTGGAGGACTGTGCCGCAGGCGGGGGCGCCGGGCGGCTGCGGGTGCCCGGCCTCTGGGCCGCTGGTGCGGTGGCGGGGCGGAATTCCGATGGCGGGGTGAGGGCGGTGGCCAGGCGGCCACCCGCCCACTGGTCGGCTGCCTGGGGATCGGCGAGCACGGCGCGCAGGGTCGCTTCGAGGTCTTGTCGGGCCGGCTCCGAGAGCCGGTGCCCGGCGTCGAGGGCGTGCTGGGCGGCCTGCTGGGACAGGGCGGCAACGACCCGGCGGCGCTGCGCGGAGAGCTCTTTGAGTCCGGCGGCGTCCAGGGAGTGGTAGGCCTCGCGCAGCGCCCGCCCCAGTTCCAGGAATTGCCGGCTCTCGTCCGGCTGGTAGTGCAGCAGGAGGTTGGCTGCCCAGGCCGCGAGGGTGGGGCGGCGGGCGGCATGGATGAGGCGGGCATCATCCACCCGGCTGTCGGTTTTCGCGGCGGCGGCCAGTGTCTCCCGTCGGGCGACGAAGTCGGACGGCGGCGTGGTGTATAGCTCGTCGAGGACGGCTTCCAGGTCGTGCACTGCGCCGCTCCGGCGGCCTTTGCGCGTGTTCAGGGTTTCCACTTCTCCGGCCCGCCCTCGTGCCACTCGATCCATTCCGACTCGATGACGTCCAGCTGGTCCCAGCCGGTCAGCCCCGCGTTCTGCAGGAACACGGTGAGGTCATGGAGGCTGTAGGCCGTGCCGAGCACCTGATCGTCGACGCACACCCTGCGGCCACCCGTGCCGGACGGCGGGCAGACGATCACGCGGCGCTTCGGCATGACACCAGCCTTACGCGCGCCTCGCTGCCCCGCATCCTGGCCGGCTCCAGTCCGCGCTCGGCCTTTGTTCTGGTCGATCGTCAACCGGTACGGCACCTTCCACCTGGACATGGACAAGCGCCTTGACCTGGGACGGGTGGGCTATGCCTCGCCTCCGCGCCCCGGCGACGCCGACCGATCGAGCGCGGAGCCACCCGCCCGGTAGTGGGCGCCCGGGTGGCCAGGGCGGTCAGTTGCTTTGTCTGGCTCCAGTGCGCCGACGGCCGGCGGTCGGGTGTGGAGCATGGCCCGGTAGAGGGCTTCGTGCTCCGCGGAGCGGGCAGGGGGCCGCTAGCGCCGGGTTCCTCAAACGGATGACGACGACGGGGAGAGGACTGAGCCACCGCCTTGGTCAGCGGCCGCAAGCGCCGACTGTGTCTCTTCCGCGCGTGTGTGGGCGGGGTCAAGGGGGAGTGAGGGTGTCGAGCTGGGCGGCGAGGTCGGGGTGGGCGGTGGTCAGATGAGGCCGGGTGGCGGTCAGGGGGTTGATGAGGGCGGTGGGGTCGTCGTGGGCGAGGGCCGCGTGGAGCTCGCTGAGCGGGCGGCGGGCGGCGGCGGGAAGGTCGGTGAGTGCGGTGATCTGACCGGCGATGCGGCGCAGGGCGGCCGCATTGCGGCGGGCCCAGGTGGTGGTGGTGCGTTCGGCAGCCCGGGCCTGGCGGGTGGCCTGGACGCGCTGTTCGCCGGTGCTCCCGGTCGGGCCGGGGCGGCCGCGAAGGTAGCGGCGCTCGGCGGCTTGACGGCTGGCGACACCGAGAGGGTGGGCGAGGTCGGCCCAGCTGGCACCCGCGTCGCGGGCCGTTTCGATCAGGCCGCTCTCCCACCCGGCGAGCTGCTCGCGGACCTGCCGCAGCAGCATCAGGGAGGCCAGGGCCTGCTCCGGGCCCGGCCCGGCGCCGGGGGTGTCGGGAGCCGTGTGCCGGGCGGCGCGCAGGGCGTCGTCTATGGCGTTAAGGGCCGCGGCGGCGGCAAGGAACGACGCCGGACTGTGGGCATCGGTGCTGGACAGGGACGGCTGGTCGGCCGGGCTCACGGGCACCTCCCTCGGGTTGTCATCATGTAGACGACATCACGCTTGTCATCCATTGGATGACATGTTACAACGGTCTCAGTGAGGCGCATTGGCAGTAACTGCCTGAACCTGCTGGAGGTGTTTTCACGATGTTGATGCGCACTGACCCCTTCCGTGAGCTAGACCGGCTGGCGCAGCAGCTGATGGGCCCGGCTACCTGGTCGAGGCCGTCGGCGATGCCGATGGACGCCTACCGCGAGGGTGGCGAGTACGTGGTGGCCTTCGACCTTCCCGGCGTCGCCGCGGACGCGATCGACATCGACGTCGAGCGGAACATGCTGACGGTCAAGGCCGAGCGGCGACCCGTCGCGAAGGGCGACGACGTACAGATGGAGCTGTCCGAGCGGCCGCTGGGCGTCTTCTCCCGCCAGATCGTGCTCGCCGACACCCTCGACACCGAGCACATCAAGGCCGACTACGACGCGGGCGTGCTCACCCTGCGCATCCCGATCGCCGAGCGCGCCAAGCCCCGCAAGATCTCCATCGGCATCGGGACCGGCCACAAGGAGATCTCCGGCTGACACCGGCCGGACAGGTGCGGAGGACGGGCACCTGATCTCCCCCTCGCCCCGCCCTCCGCACCCCTTGGGCAGTCCGAAGTAGAAGGGGTGGCCGCCGAGATGACTCTGCGACGTGAAGCGTTCCTCGACCACGTGACCGAACGCGGCGCGTACGTCACTGTGGAGGAAGCCAAGCGCGCGACCCGTGTGGTGCTCGCCCTGCTCGGCGCGCACCTGGTGGGCGAGGTCCGCGCCCAGCTCGCGGCACGCCTGCCGGAGGAGTTCGCCCTGATCCTGCTCAACCCGCTGCAGAGCGCCGAACCGCTGCCCCCGGAGCGGTTCGTGCGGGCGACGGCGGCCTGGATCGAGGGCGCCACTGAGCAGACTGCGACCTGGGACGTCAGCGCCGTGCTGTCCACGGTCGCCGACACGGCCGGCGACGACCTGCTGGGGCAGATCCTGTTCCAGCTCCCCGTCGGCTACGACCTGCTCTTCGGCCACCCCAGCCCACCCGACTACGACCTGGGTGCCACATCCGCATCATCTGACCATGACTCCACGAAAGGCATGCACAGCAGTGATCACCGAAGTGCACGGACCGCTTGAGCACCAGCAGCCGTACTCGACGGCATACGAGCAGATGCTGGAGAAGGTCCGCTACGAGGGTGCCTACCCCACCCGCGAGAGAGCTGAGGAAGCCGTCCGCCTGGTCCTGGCGGGGCTGGGCCGCCAGTTGACCGGCGACGAACGCGTCGACCTGGCTGCCCGCCTGCCCCTGGAGGCCGCACGCACACTGACCACGCAGATCCCCGACACCCAGCCGCTGACCGGCTGGGCCTTCGTCAAGGACCTCGCCACCCGCACCGGCACCTCTCTGGCCATCACCCGCTGGGACACCGGCTCTGTCCTCTCCGCCGTCGTCGCCTACGCGGGCCCTGACCTGATCACCCGCATCCTCCACCAACTCCCCACCGGCTACGCCCTGCTGTTCGGCCAAGCCGAACTCAACCCCGCCGCATGAACGGGACGTGTCCTTTCGACGCCACGGGGTAGAGAAGTTGACATGCGCACGAGTCGTCAAGACCTCACGGGACTCGTGCCGTCGGCGGCCCCGGTAGCCCGCCCCGGCGCCCGGGTCCGCAACAGATGCGGCCCAGTCCGCTCCGCCAGGCTCCAGATGTTCGCCCCCCAGGATTCGCACTCCTTCGCAAACGCGTCCTGCTCTCTGCCTCGGCCGGTCGACGTCATTGCACGAGGGTTGAGATCGATCTGACGGCTGACCATCTGCTGTCAGCGAATCCGCCTGACCGGGCGGTGATCCCGGTGTTTGTGTGTCGGTATGGAGATCCTGGTTCTGGGCGGAACGGCATGGGTGGCTCGGGAGCTGTCGCAGCAGGCGATCGAACGCGGTCATCAGGTGACCTGCCTCGCGCGTGGCCGGAGCGGTGAAGTCGCTGGCGGAGCGACACTGGTCCCCGCCGACCGGCGCGATCCGTCGGCGTATGAGCCCCTGCGCGATCGCGTGTGGGACGCGGTCATTGAGGTGTCATGGCAGCCGGGCTTCGTTCGTCGAGCGCTCGACGTGCTGGGCAGCAAGGCCGGACACTGGGTGTACCTCTCGTCCGGCAACGCCTACGCCTCCCACGCCACGCCGGGGTCGGACGAGTCCGCGGCCCTGCTCGCCCCGACTGAACGGAGCGACGTCGACCGCGAGTTGTACGGCGAGGCGAAGGTCGCCTGCGAGCAGGCGTCGACTGATGCTGTGGGCGACCGCCTCCTCATCGCACGAGCGGGGCTCATCGGCGGCCCGGGCGATCACAGCGGGCGCTCCGGCTACTGGGTCGCCCGCGCCGCCCGCGATCCGCGAGGGCCGATGCTGGTCCCCGACACACCGGCCCTGCCCACCCAGGCAGTCGACGTGCGGGACCTCACCGCCTGGCTGCTCGAGGCCGCGGAGACGGGCACCACCGGCACATACAACGCTGTCGGCCCGGTCGTTCCCTTCGAGGAGTGGATCGAGTTGTCCCGCGCCGCCGGCGGGCACACCGGCCCGGTGGTCACCGCCGAATCGGCGTGGTTGCTCGCCAACGGCGTGGCCCAGTACATGGGATCCGAATCACTGGCGATGTGGCTGGTCGAGCCGGGCTGGGAAGGGTGGTCGGCCCGGGACGGGTCCTCGGCGCGCGCCGCGGGGCTACGCCACCGAGCCCGCGCGGAGATGCTGGCCGACACGCTGCGCTGGGAACGCGAGCAGGGGCTGGACCGGGAAAGGCGCGCAGGCCTCAGCGCGCAGCGCGAGCGCGAGTTGCTCCACGCCCTCGGCTGACGGCGCTGAACCGGTTTCGCACGCCCGATTGTGCGGGGCTGCCAACTCTGCGGTGGGATGCCCAAGGAGCGGATGAGCTGGGTTACTTCTGCTCGGAAGAGCTTGTCCGGGCTGAGGGCCCAAATACCCCATGGGCCATCGCGGGCGCTCTCCTCAGTTTCCCCACCACGAGGCGGCCTGGCCCAGGCCTCCAACAGGGGCCGTGAAAAGGCCATTTGGGCCGGCACCGAAGTCGCCGGCCGAGTCGCAGCCGCTGTCCTCCTCTTCTCCGCGGCCATGGTCGCTCGGGGCGCGCCACCGGTCCGGGATCTTTCCGTGGTGCTCTTCAGCGATCACTGGTCGGCGTTCCGGTCGGCACATGGGCGTCGGTCAGGTCGGGATCGGAGGCCAGGCGCAGTCGCGCCTGATGGAGGTGGACTCGTACAGTCGCTGGGGCAATCCCCATGCCGCGGGCGATGACGGCCACGGGAGTGCCGGTAGCCCAGTACCAGGTCACTTCCCGCATGCGGTCGGGCAGTTGCTGGAAGGCCCTTCCCCGCACTGTATAGCTCGTCTGACGTCTTGCTGCAGGTCAGGAGCCTGCCATGGCGTTTCTCGCGCCGAATGTGACCTTTTCGGGCGCGGCAGCGCAGTGACGAAGTGAGGCGGCGAGAGATTCCTGCTTCCGCAGCGACGTGTGCGATCGGACGTCCGGCATCGACCCGCAGGAACAAGCGCAGACGTCCTTCGGGGGTCAGCGGTGCGTTGCGATGTCCCCCGCTGGTGGCGCTCCTGGACTCGGCGGCCGCGTTCACCGGGAGCCCTGGGATCTCGGTGCTCCCGCGTGAGCGGCTGTGCGTGGCGTCAGCGTGCGAACTTTTCGATGGCCTCCGGGGTGACGGGGGTGAAGAAGTTGACGAGGTTGCCGTCGGGGTCGCGGAACAACAGCGACCGGTTGCCCCAGGGCATAGTGGTGGGCCCGGCGACGAAGTCGGTGACGAAGCCGGTCAGGTTCTGGTGAACGCGGTCCACGTCGTCGACGAGGAACTCGGTGATCACGCTGTGGTTGTCCGCCGGGCGGGCAGAGCCCGGAGCGAACAGCGGGACGGTGCGGGTGCTGCCGATCGCGAGGGTTGCGCCCGGGGTCTTGAGTTCGGCGAAGTCCTCGTTGGCCCACGTCGCCCGCGTCCCTGTAGCTCGCTCGTAGAACTCTACGAGGCGCGCGACGTCGCTGGTGATGATGCGGATCGAGACGAAGTCCATGGGAATCTCCTTGGCTGTGCTGGAGGCGTGCACGTCGCAGGCTAGGAGAAATAGGGGACAGAATCGGTCCTGTATTCGCGTTAGGCTGCGAACATGCCACGACCCACCGGCCGCGTGCTGACACTCCTGGAGCTGCTGCAGTCGGGTGGCACCCGGACTGTGGCCGAGCTCGCCAACCGTCTCGGCGTCGAAGGGCGCACTGTGCGGCGGTATGTGGGCCAGCTGATCGACCTGGACGTGCCCGTGGAGTCGGTGCGCGGCCGCTACGGCGGGTACCGGCTGGCTCCCGGGTACCGATTGCCTCCGCTCATGCTCAGCGACGACGAGGCGCTGGCCGTGCTGCTCGGCCTGGTCGCCGGCCGCCGTGCAGGGCTGACGACGACGGAGCGCACGGCGAACGAGACGGCGTCAGCCAAGATCCGGCGGGTGCTGCCCAAGCACATCGCCCGCCGGCTCGACACACTGCTGGAAGCTCTCGCCTTCACGGATCAGCCCGGCGAGTTGGACCACCCGGACGCCGGGCTCCTGCTCACCATCGCCGATGCGGTGCGCCACCGCCGACCGGTCTCGATCCGCTACACCGACCGCGACGGACGGCGCAGCGAACGCACACTGCACGCGTACGGGATCGTCGCCCATGCGGGCCGGTGGTACGTGACGGGCAAGGACGCCCAGGTCGGCGAGGACCGAACCTTCCGGCTCGATCGCATCGCAGCCGCGAGGGCCCTGCCCGGCTCATTCGAGGCGCTCGCGGGGCCCGGTCCGGCACAGCGCGTGTTGTCAGGATTCGCCACGGCCGAGTACCGGCATGAGGTGACCTTGCGGATCCACGGGACAGTTGAGCAGATCCGCGCGCACCTTCCCGCCAGCGTCGCGGGCCTGGAGGAACACGAGCCCGCGGCCGGCCAGGACCCGGAGGCCGAGCACTGGCTGCGCGTCGAGCTACGGGTGCAGCGGCTCGACTGGTTGCCTCGGATACTCGTCTCACTCGACCGGCCGTTCGTCATCGAGCGCCCCGATGAACTACGCGACCTCGTCATCGCGCTCGCCGATCGCCTCACGTCCTACGCCCGCCAAGCCTGAGAACGAGGAACCGATGTCATGAGACGGCACATCTAGGCGCTGTGATGTTGGTGATCTTGGGCGGTCATGTGACCGCGAATCCCGCTGTGTTGCAGAGGGTTTGAAAGCGGGGTGCCCGCCGGGCTGATGAGGTGGGTTCGTAGCAGTCGGCGAGACGGCTGAGGTTGCAGGCCATGGCGGTCAGGACGTGCTGCACGTGGGTGCGGGCCAGGCCTCGATAGCGGCTTCTGCGCAGGCCGGGCGCTCGGACGTTTTGCGAGAGGGTGGCCTCGATGCCGGCGCGGATCGCGTAGCGGCGTTGCCACTGCTCGGTCTTCTGGTCGAGCCGATTGCGCATCTGGATCTCGTGCAGCGGCCGCGGCAGGACCGCGACGGAGCGGGGGCGAGTGGGGGAGGAGGTGCACCGGGCACGGTCTGGGCAGGGCCGGCAGTCCCTCTCGGCGAAGCGGGCCTGAAGATAGGTGTGGCCGGAGATGTTCAGCTGGGTCCAGGACACACTCGTCGCACCGCGCGGGCAGATGGCCTGCTCGTTGAGCCAGTCGATGGTGAAGGCGGCCTTGTCGAAGCCCGAACCTGCTTTGGCCTGGCGACTGTTGTCGGCGAGGATGGGGCCGAGCAGCGTGATGTCGTGCACGCGCTGGGCTCGCTCGACGTGAGCGGGAGTGAGGTAGGCGGTGTCCACGATGTGCTCGGTCGGAGCCAGGCGACGGGTGGTGAGGTCGTCGTGGATCTTCTCGGTCAACTGCCCATCCTGGACGGGAGCAATGGTGGTGGCCACGTGCACCATCAGGTGCGGCAGGTCCTGGTCACACGACTCGGTGAAATGAACCCGGTATCCGCTCCACTCGACATCGCGTTTGACGCAGTAGTGCGCGTCCGTGTCATGCGGGGAGTCGAACCGCAGCGAGGCTGGCGGCAGGGCAGTGCCCTCCCGCCAGCGCAGCTGCCCCTCAGAGGCCCAGAAGTACTGGTGAATCCAGACCTGGCGCAGGACTTCCACCTGTCGCAGCATCCGCAGACGGGTGGGGGCGTCGGCTGCCCAGACCGCGGTGAGAAGTTACTGCCCGTCCCGGCCGAACTCCTCGGCGCGTTCACGCACCGCTGCCTTGCCGCCCGGGACTTTCCCGATCTCGACTTTCCGGCCGTACCGCTTGGCCACCCGGGCTCGATCAGCGGCACCAGCCAGTCCGGATCGGTCTCGGCGATCTCCTCCAGAGCAGCCCGTACGCTCTCGCCCGCCAGCTCCAGCCGGCTCAACCGCCGCACCGCCGCCAGGACATGAGTGGCATCAGTACGCTGTCGGCCCCGCTCTTTGAGCAGCCCGGCCGCCACCAAGCGATCGAGCATCAACTGCAGCAGCTGATCCGCCCCATCGCCCTCGGCCAGCCCGGCCCGGAACCCGCTGAGCAGCGAATAGTCGAGCCCCGGATCGTCCAGTTCAAGGCCGAGTACGTACTTCCAGTCGATCCTCGTGCGCACCGCATCCGCCGCCGCACGGTCCGAAAGGTTCTCGGCGAACTGCAGCACCGACACCAGCGCCAACTGCCCCGGTGAGAAACCCGGTCGGCCGTCGACCGGATACAGATCAAGGAAGTCCTCGTCGGCGAAGACAACATCCAGCCGGTCCCGCATCAGCATCACCCCGTCCCCTTCGGACACGCCGCCCACGCCGTCCGGACCGTCATCGGGGGCATCCGCTGAAAACCTGCCGGACGCATCGACACCGTCCACCGCCCCAAAACCGAGGCCACCCCGCCACCGACCAGCCAACCACCAACAGCGACCGCCGTCACCACCCCGCCAAGATCACCAACAGAGTCACAGCATTGCGTCTAGGCGTCCGCGCCGGGCCCTTGTGGCGGCCAGTCGGGGGCGGGGTCCTGGGCGAGGAGGGGCCGGAGGGCGCCGAGAACCGCGCCGATGCAGACGTCGCGCAGCTGGGTGCGGGTACAGGTCTCGTGGGTGAGCCAGTCGACGCAGAGGACCTGGACGAAGACCAGCCAGCTCTTCAGGACGCTGGACACGCCCTCGCGGGCGCTCTCGTCCGCGAGGGGGAGCACGGTCAGCAGCCGCGCACGGAGCGCGTCCAGCTCGTTCGTCATGATCGTCTGGATCACCGGGTCGCCCGCGAGGACCCGGTTCGCGGTGAGGACGGCGTTGCGGTTCGCCACGAAGTAGTCGAGATGGACGTCCATACCCTGGATGAGCTGCTCCACCAGGGAGTCGGTGGGGTCGAGCTGCGTCTCGGCGAGCAGCTGGTTTGCCGCCTGCTGGTAGACGGCTGCGAACAGGGCGTGCTTGCTGGGGAAGTGACGGTAGAGCAGGGCCCGGGAGACACCGGCCTCTTCGGCGACGTCCTCCATCAGCACGTCGGCGTAGGGGTGTGCGGCGAAGAGCCGTGCGCCGACGGCGAGGAGTTGGGCGCGGCGGTCGGTGGGGGTGAGTCGCTGGCGGGGAGGCACGAACGCAGTTTAGTTGACACAGGTCTACTAGCGCGCCCACTGTAGTAGACGCATGTCAACTAAGCTTCGGCGGCTTGGAGGGATTGTGGCCAGGGTTCTGCGCGTACTCACACAGCTGATGGGCTGGGCCTGCGTGACGATCGGCCTGTTCCACGTGGCACTCGGCAACGCGGCGCTCCCCGGCGCCGGTTCCGCCGGCGCGACGGTCGACAGCTGGGGCCGGTTCATGGGGGCCAGCTTCGTCGGCTACGGGCTGGCCTGGCTCTGGGCCACGCGGCAGCGTCCGATCCCGGCTCGGGTGGTGCGGTGGCTGGCCGGCGTCTTCCTGCTGGGCGGCGTGGGCCGGCTGCTCTCGCTCGCCGTGCACGGCTGGCCGCAGTGGTTCCAGATCGCACTGATGGTGATCGAACTCGGCCTGCCGCCGGTCTTCTTCTGGCTGGCCGATGCAGAGGAGCGGGCCCCGCGCGGTGACGTGGAGGCCGTGCCCGCCGGGCGATGAACGCCCCTGGGCTCTTCCAGGTCGAACGCTTGGGCGGGGGAAGCTGAACTGGAACCCAGGATCAGGGGCAGGTCAAACTCTCGCCCAATCCTGCAGCAGCCCCCACAGAGTCTTGTGACTCAGGAGTCGTCGGTGATGACTCGCTTCGCTGTCAACTGGGAGGTATGCCCGCGACGACGAACGGTATGTCAGCCACTCAGCCCTGCTCCAGGAGGATGTCGGCGGCCCGTTCGGCGAGCATGGTCACCGGCGCGTGTGTGTGCTCGTACGATGCCTGGCATTGCCGAGGCGTCCACCACCCGCAGGCCCTTCAGGCCCCGGACCGCGAACGTCGGATCGACCACTGGTCGTCTGCTCCCATCCGGCACGTACTCACGAGGTGATGGATGCTGCCGCCGGTCGCGCGGACGTAGCCGGCGATCTCCTCGGGCCGCTCGGACAGCGCCCCGTCCGTGAGCGGCTCGCCCAGCCACTTCGCGAACTCCGGATCGCGCAGGATGTGTTGTGCGGCACGCACACCGTCCACCAACGTGGCCAGGTCGCTCCCGGCCTGGTCTGAGAGGTAGCGCGGATCGATCAGCGGAGCGTCGTACGGATCGTCGCTGCGCAGGGTGACCGCACCGCGGCTCCGCGGTCGCAGGAGGATCACGCCGAGTGCCAGGCCGTGTTCCGTCGGCCGCTGGTGGTCACCCAGGGGGACGACCAGGTGGACCACCTCGATGTCCGGGGCCGTGAGTTCCCCCGCGGGTGCGCAGGAACAGCAGCGCTTCGGAGATGATCGAGTCCAGGGTTCCGCTGCGATCCCGCAGGTACTGGCCGATCTGCTCGGGCGAGACGTCCGTGCCCGGCGACCGGAAGCCGCGGGCTTCGAGGCCAGGGGGACGAGCAGGTCGTCCGTCAGGTCGCGGCCCACCGACGGGAGGTCCCGGATCACCGGGATACCGTGCGCGGACAGTTCCTCGTACGGCCCCACTCCCGACAGCAGTAGGAGATGCGGGCTCCCGACGGCTCCCGCGGAGAGGACCACCTCGCGCCGCGCCCGCAGGATTTCGAGCCCGGAGGCTCCGTCGACCTCCACCCCGACCGCCCTCGAACAGCACGCGACGCACGAGTGTGTCGGCCACCACGGTCAGGTTCGGCCGGCCGCGCGCCGGATCGAGATAGGCGTCGGCCGAGCTGTGCCGTACTCCGTCACGGTGGGTCGCGCGGGTCGGCGCGTACCCTTCCTGGACCTCGGTTGCCGGCGCGTGCCCCAGGCGGGCGCAGGCGTCGACGAATGCCGGGGTCACCGGAAGCGGGTAGGGGGGTCCTGCCAACTGGATCCGCCGCTCGGCACGTTCGAAGTACGGCTGGAGGTCGGCATGGCCCCAGCCGTCGAGGCCGGCCTGAGCCCAGCCGTCGTAGTCCGCGCGGTGTCCGCGGGTCCACAACTGTGCGTTGATCACCGAGGAGCCGCCCAGCGCCTTGCCGCGCGGGATCGGTACGGAGCGGCCGGCGAGGCCTGGCTGGGGCACGGTGGAGAAGTTCCCGTCGAGGTGGCCGCCGAACAGGCGCGGGAACAGTACCGGTACCCGAACCTCGGGCAGGTCCTGCGGGTTCGCGGACCCGGCTTCGATCAGGAGCACCTGCGCCGCGTCGTCCGTACTGAGTCGGTCGGCGAGCACACACCCGGCGGAGCCGGCCCCGACGATCACGTAGTCCCACTTGTTTTCCGGGTGGCGGTTCTCGGACATGGGGCGGCTCCTTCTGTCTTTCGGTGGTACTTGGTCTTGCGGTGGTACTTCTCTGGGCTGTGGGTCAGCGTCCGGCGGGCACGCCGTCGTCTTCTTCTGTTTCCGTGGGCACCGAGGCTGCCGTCACCTCGGCCGGGGCCTTGAGCGGACGGCCGCGCAGGACATGCCGTACGAGGGCCAGTCCCGACAGCAGCGCGACCAGGCCGCACACCCCGCTCCAGCCGAAGGCCGAGTAGGCGCGGACACCCAGCCAGGAGCCGGCGCTCCCGCCCAGGAACGCGCAGGTCATGTATGCCGTGTTCAGGCGGGCGCGGGCCTCCGGGCGCAGGGCGAAGATCCTGGCCTGGTTGGCGACCTGGCCCGACTGCATGGCCACGTCGAGCAGCAGCATCCCGGCGCCGAGCCCGATCAGTCCGACGGCTCCGCCGAGGTTGCCGGTCAGCAGCAGGGCGCCGGCGGCGATGGCGCCCACCATGCACACGAGGTTCACGGAGTCGGGCCCGCGCCGGTCGACGCGCCGCCCGGCGAATGGAGTGGCGAACATGCTGGCCGCTCCCACCAGGGCGATCACACCGACGGCCGGGGTGCCCAGGTCGTAACGTGGACCGGTGACGAACAGCGCGAGCGCGGTCCAGGCGGCGCTGAACGCGGCGAACACCAGCACCTGGTACTGGCACGAGCGCCGGAGCAGCGGCTCGGTGCGCAGCAGCTGCAGGGAGGCGGCCAGGAGCGCCGGGTAACGCTGGTCGGTGGCCGGAGTCGTGCGCGGCAGGGCGCGGGCCATTGCGAGGGCGAGGACCAGGAGCAGAGCGGCCGCGACCAGGTAGGGGGCGCGCCAGCCCAGCCACTGGCCCAGGACGCCGGAGAAGGTGCGGGCCAGCAGAATGCCGCCGATCAGGCCGGACAGGAGGGTGCCGGTCACCGCACCTCGGCGCTCGGAGGCGGTCAGGCCCGCCGCCATGGGGATGAGTATCTGCGGGACCACCGTGGTCAGACCGACCAGCACGCTGGCGACGGCGAGGACGGGGAGGGACCCGGCCGTCCCCGCCAGCACCAGTCCCGCGCCGGTCAGCAGCAGAAGCGTGGTGACGAGCCCGCGGTGGCGCAGTCGGTCGCCGAGGGGCACCAGCAGGAAGATGCCCGCGGCGTAGCCGAGTTGGGCGCAGGTGACCACCACGGCCGCGGATTCGGCGGTCACGTGCAGGTCGTCGGCGATCAGCGGGCTGACGGCCTGGGGGAAGTAGACGTTGGCCACCGCGATGCCGCAGGCGATGGAGAGAAGCAGGATCAGTCGCCGGCTCAATGTCGGCGAGGCGCTGGAAGGAAGGCCGGCAGTCATGACACTCACCTCGACCAGGAGGAGGTACGGAGACCGGGAGTCGGAAAGGGCGGCGGAGCGCCGCCGTTGACCGGCGGCACGGGGCCGCCTGGGAGCCCGGAAATCGGGAACCGATTTAACCGGTTCCTCGACGGTACCAGTAAAACCGGTTCCGCAGTACGGTGGTTTTCATGTCTGTCACTTCCGCTTCCGCGCCGGCGGCGTCCCGTTTCCGCAGCGGCTCCGGTCGGCTCTGCCTCGACTTCATGCGCACCCTGCGACTGCGCGGCATGAAGGGCGCCACCGAGGAACTGGCCACCCCCGAAGCCCTGGCCGCCTGGGTTGCCCAGCTGGGTCCGTATCCCGCGGGCACCGCCGTCCCGGCGCCGACGGAGGCCGTACTGCGCCAGGCCCAGGGCCTACGGGAGGCCGTGCATACGCTCTTGACGGCGGCCCGCAGTGACAGCGGCCCCGTCGGCTGCCCTCCGGAGGCTCGCGATCTGCTGAACCGTTCCGCCGCCGCAGCGCCGCCTGCGCCCGCGCTCGACAGGAGCGGCGCGTTGGCCTACTCCGCTGCGGACCCCGTCGAAGCGGTCCTCGCCGACATCGCCCGCGACGCGCTCGTCCTCGCGACATCCCCTGCCCTGGAGCGGGTGCGTGCGTGCGGTGGCCCCGACTGTGCCGCCTGGTTCCTCGACACCTCGCGGCCCGGCAACCGGCGCTGGTGCTCGATGGAGACATGCGGGAACAAGGCGAAGAAGTCGACGTGGCGCAGTAAGCACGAGTCCGTGAGCGGAGGGTGAGCGCGCTGCGGCAGGGCGAGCGGTCGGGTCACGAGTGAGCCGTGGGGCTCATGCTTCTGGGTGAGGCGAGGTGAAACGTTTCTCTATGAAGCGGGTGACATGCCGCTTCCGTGATGGGGGCGGACCTGCCGGATCGCCGTCGAGACTGCCGAGCGGTCTACGTCGTACAGCTCGGCCAGGACCTCGTGCGGCAGCTGATGGCGCAGGTATACCAGGGTGAGCAGCAGCCGGTCGCAGAGGACCAGCTTCGGTTTGCGCCCGGTGCCGGACGCCCTGCGGCGTTCACCGCCCCTGGCTTCACGGCGCGCGGACTGTCGCGCTGCCTCCCGCGGACCCAGGTCAGCTTCACAACTCACCCAACCCGCGTGGCCCATCTCATGTAACGGCCGAATCAGCCGGAACGTCTCCGCGAGCGGCAGCCGCCTCACATGGGCTCAACCAGAGCCGCCCGCCACTCCGGGCGCGGATCAGCCCCAACACTCGTCCAGTACTCCCGGCCACGCACGATCCGTCCCTGCTCGACGGTCCAGAATGAGGCCGCGCGGAACACGCCGAACTCGTCATGCGGCACCTCAACCTCGGAGACCACCTCGTTGCCGTCAGCCACGATCCGCAGTACCCGAATCGACCAACCCCCCGGGTATTCGCTGTTCACCGCGACGAAGTTCTTGTTGCCAACGATGCGCTCCGCGCTGATCGGCCACTCGACCACCACGTCCTCCGCAACCAGGTCTGCGACAGCTGACCAATCGCGCGCCTGGATCCGATCCCACAATGCCTCGACCACTCCTGAAGAGTCCATGAGGGCACCCTTGCACGGGCCACTGACATCCCGACCCTGGGGTCCGGGGGACAAGGCACGCCGATCGTAAAGCGGCGGTACCCTCACTGCCCGCTAATAGAACCCGAGGTCGTAAGCGGTTGCGGTGAAGTGCGCTGCTGACCCCCACTGTTCGGCTCGCTCGAGAGCTCACCGCCAGAAGGACCAGCAGGGCGAGCTGGACGCGGACCCGGCCCTGGCGGCGTCCGCGCTCGCCTCCGCCGCACTCGAGGCGGTGGAGCAGACGCTGCCGGAGTACAGCAGCAGCGTCCTCGGACGGCTGGGGCGCACTCCGGAGGCCGAAGACGGGGTGCAGCGGGCATGCTCGACCGAGCAGAACCACCGCTGGTTTCCGTACGAACCCGAACAGCGTGGACGCGGTCGCCGCCGCGACGAAGGCAGCAGACGCCGCGCGGGAGCGCACCGCCCAGCTACCCGCTCAAGGTGCGGCTGGAGCAGTTGCGTGATCGGGCTGCGGCCCGTACCGAGACCACCGTGCCTGCACAGTGGGCGGAGTGGCTGACCGAGCCCGCGGCCCGGCCCCTCGATGGCGACCAGACCGGGCCGGCGAGAGGAGTCAGCTGCTGACCGACGTCACGGCGAGGCGGAGTTCGCGCACGCCGCTTGTGCGCGGGTGCCGTTCGGCCAGTGCGTTGACGATGCTGCGGATCGCTGGACGGTCCCGGACCTCGCCAGGGCTGGCCCGGTAGGCGTCGAGCAAAGCACGGGCGGTCTGCTCGGGCCGTTGCCAGGCCCACCAGGCCCGCGCCATGTCGGTGCCCAGGCGGGCCTTCCGCTCGGCGGTGGGGAACTGGCCGGGTCGCAGGTTCTTCCCGGCGTCGAGAGCGGAGCCAGCGTCGCCGAGTGCCCAGTGCACGCCCACCGCATACAGATCGACGGCTGCCGGGCTGATGGCGAGCAGACGACCCTGGGGAACGACCTGGGGCAGCCGGCGTGCGGCGCGGCGGGCCTCTTCCGTCATGGCCAGGGCCTCGGTACGGTGCCCGCCTCGGGCGGCGGTGTAAGCGAGGGTGCACAGCATCTGTGCGTACGCGGCAGCGGTGGCGTCGGCGCGCAGGCCGGTGGCCTCGAGGTCGGCAGCCGCCGAAGACATGAGGCGCTGGGCGGCGCCGTGGTGGTCCTGGTGGCGGAGTACGATCGCCAATTCCCGTGCTGCGGCTGCCGCTGCGAGCGGGGAGCCGGAGACCTCGGCCCAGGTGCGGGCGCGGTCCGCGGTGAGCCGAGCGCGGCTGTAGGAGCCGAGCTTGAGGAGCACGGCGGAGGAGAGGCTGTACACGGCGAACAGCCGGGCCTGGTCGAGGCTCTGGCGGGAGACGGCGGCGGAGTGCGCGTCGGCGATGAGGCCGGGCAGCTCGGCAAGGAGTGGCGCGTGCGCGCCGTTGTCCTACAACGCGCGGGCGTCGGCCAGGCGGCTGTCGAGGGGCCCGGCGCCGGTCGGGGCGGGGGTGCTGGCCAAGGCGTCGTCCAGGCCCATCAGCAGGGCGGCCGGGCCGGCGGCCGCCGTGGCGGTGAGCAGCGTACGGCGGCGCATGGGGTCCTCGCGGCGTCACGCGGACTGGCCGTCACTCTAGTGGCCACCGGTGCCGATGCGGGGTGAGGCGCCAGCGAAGTCGTCAGGACGTGTCGGGGCACGCCGACTTCGAGCGCGGCCCGGTGCACGAGGGTCAAGTCGACGATCCGTGTGCGGCGTTCCAGCCGGGAGACGGTGGCGGGTGAGCAGCCGATCCGATCTCCGAGCACAGCGAGTGTCCAGGCGCGATGCTGGCGTCCGAGTCGGATGAGCGCGCCCGGGCGCCGCTGCGCGGCTAACTCCAGTGCTGTCGTGCTGTTCCAGAGCGGGTCAACGGGCACAAGTCCCCCGTTATCTTCATTCGCGGTTCCGCAACGGGACCGCTGGCCTTCGGGCCCGGCATGGCTGTTCCCCCCTGTCGAACCGATGACCTGGGGGG